>CAZNRV010000228.1:0-6556 GCA_964575495.1 uncultured bacterium | reverse complement strand
AAACATTATTTGGTTCTTGGTTCTTGGTTTGGCAAACTTGGAACTTGGAACTTGGAACCGGGAACTATCATATTGATGCGGCGGCCAAAGCACCATCCTCCCGCGTCCGATTTGGGGAAACGGTCGATTCAACCCGCCGGGGTAGTGTTTTCGCTTATCCCGCTTGCTCTTATCTTTCTCATCCGCCTCTGGTTTATTTGGGAAATGCACCGGCAGCCGTTTTCTGTGATTTCGCCTCAGGTTGTTGATGTCTGGGTATATCATCGCTGGGCACTGGAGATTATTCGCGGCAATTTCTGGGGTTCAGATGTCTTCTTTTTGCGCCCGATTTACCCCTATCTCCTCGCATTGTTTTATATCCTGTTTGGCCAGAAGGTCCTCCCTATTCAAATCTTTCAGGCGCTGCTCGCAACCCTGTCCTGTTTTTTGCTGCTTCAAATCACCTCCCGCCTGTTCAATCGCACGGTAGCCTTTATCGCCGGCATCGGCTTTGCCCTGTGCGGCGTCCTGATATTTTACACCGGAACATTGCTGTATGTGGAACTGACCATTTTTTTCAGCCTGGCCACCCTCTACCTCTTGCTTATCGCTGAAACTCACTGGTGGCGGTCCGGCCTTGCCGGTATCGCCTTCGGACTGTTTGTTATCTGCCGACCAGAAATGCTTATCCTGCTCCCTTTCTTACTCTTCTGGCAGATAAAACTCCAAAGAAAAAAGTTGCCCCAAATTATTATCTTTGCTCTGATAGCAATTCTCGTCATCAGCACCATTCCGATTCGCAATTATCTGGTTGCCCGTGACCCGGTACTTTTCACCGGTCATTCCGGCATCAACTTTTATTTTGGTAACAACCCCTCGGCTGATGGAACCTGGCAGCCGGCAAAGGAACTTGACGCCGGTTTTGGCTTTTCCCATGAACGGCTGAAACGGGTAGCAAAAATTGTTAATGGCAGAGAGCTCCCCTGGTCAAAGGCATCGGGATACTGGATAAAACAGAGCTTAAACTTCATCCTTTCCCAGCCAGCGCAATACCTGAAACTTCTGCTGCGCAAACTTTTGCTCTTTTTTGCCAACTACGAAATCCCGAACAATTATTACTTTGAAACCGTGCGGCCCTTCTCCCTTGCCCTGAAACTTGCCTTTGTCAACTTCGGCATCGCCTGCGCCCTTGCCCTGTGGGGCATCATCCTTTCCTGGCCAAAACGTCGACAACTTTTCCCGGTTTACCTTCTTATCAGCGGCTATCTGCTGTCTTCACTGGTTTTCTATGTGCTCTCACGCCTGCGCGCACCGGTCCTTCCGCTGCTTTTAATATTTGCCGGCTTTGCCCTGACACGCCTGTTGGAACTTTTCTCGCAGCGCTCAATTAAAAAACTCATACCCATGGCAGCAGGAATACTCCTGTTGTATCTAGGCACAAACCTGATCCCAATCAACCGCAGGACCTATGCCGCCCAGGGTTGGACCCAGTTCAGCAACATCTGTCTTGAACAGAAAAAGCCGGGTCCGGCAATCAAAGCCTTGCAGACCGCACTCACATTTGACCCGAACAACTTCTCTGCCCGCTACAGCTTGATCCAGGCTTATGCTGGAACGCGCCAGCTGAAAGAGGCAGAACAGGAGTTAAACCAGCTGGCCGCCCTGGCCGGTAAAACGCCCCAGGCGCAGCCGATTCTCCATTTAGCCGCTGCCCGCATCGCGATTGCCTGCCGTGATTTTAACACCGCTATCAAACACTACGAAGCGGTGCTGGCACTCGACCCTGAAAACGCTGAAGCCCCCTACCTCTTGGGACTGGTTTATATCAGTCTCAACGACCTCAAAAACGCAGAAAAATATCTTGTCCATGCCCTGAACCTTGACCCAGACCATGATGCCGCCCGTGCGGCGCTCGCCGAGGTCACACGCCATCGCTGATTCAGTCTCTGGGTTTTGGCTTTTAGTTGCACCAGGCGCTATTAACTATAAACTGTTAACTATAAACTATGATTGAACCCGACCATCACTGGAATTTGCCGCCTGCGCCAGTTCCGGAAATCCAGTCGCTTGCCCGTGCTGCGCAAGTCCCACTCTTGATTGCGACGGTTCTGTATCAGCGCGGGTTTAGAACTGTTGCGGAGATAGAAAGATTCCTCAACCCGTCACCTGCCCTTCTCAACCGGCCCGACACCCTGCCTGATATCAATTGCGCCACCGATAGAATCGTGCAGGCGCTCAACAAAAACGAGCGCATCCTTGTCTATGGCGATTACGATTGCGACGGGATCAGCGGCACCGCCATCCTAGTTTCGGTCCTGAAAAATCTTGGCGGGGATGCCCTTTATTACCTGCCCCATCGCTCAACCGAAGGTTACGGGGTATCCCAGGCGGGTGTTGATTTCGCTATTAAAAATGGCGTCCGGCTAATCATCACCAATGACTGTGGCTCTGCTGACATTGGCCCCATCACCCGGGCAAACCAGGCAGGCATTGATGTGATCGTAACCGACCATCATGAACCTAGCGCAGTTCACCCGCCTGCCCTGGCTTTTGTCAACCCAAAACGCACTGACTCGTCATATCCGTTCCGGGAACTTGCCGGTGCCGGCGTTGCATTCAAACTCGCCTGGAGCGTCCTTGCCGCCTGCAACCGTCCTAAGCAGGAATTGGCCGGTTTGCTGGACCTGGCAGGGCTGGGAACAATCGCCGATTGCGTCCCACTTACCGGTGAAAATCGCATCCTCGCCTGGCTCGGGCTTGCTGCACTCAGCAAAAGCACTCGCCCGGGCATCAGGGCGCTTTTTGCCTCCAGCCGTATCAGCCCGCAAACCCTTAATGCCCGGGATGTCTCCTTTGGACTGGCACCCCGCATCAATGCCCCCGGCAGAATCGGTCATGCCGAAACCGCACTGAAACTGCTCTTAACCGATGATGAGGTGGCTGCGGCTCAGTTAGCCGGGGAACTGGAAAAATTAAACCGCTCTCGCCAGGAGATTGAGGAAACCATTCTAACTGATGCATTAAGGATAATTGATGCCGAAAGGAAATATGAGCGGCGGGTTATGGTTCTTGGCAAGGAAGGGTGGAACGAAGGCATTATCGGCATCGTTGCTGCCAGATTAGTGGAAAGGTTCTGGCGCCCTAACATTATGATTTCACTGCGCGGGCAGAGCGGCAGGGGCTCCGGACGCTCAGTCTCAGGCTTCAATCTCTATGCGGCGCTCAAGGCAACCGAAAAACACCTCTCCGCATTCGGCGGTCACTGTTACGCCGCCGGACTGGTTTTGCCCAGACAACAGATTGCGCCCTTTGAGCAGGCAATCAACGAGTTTGCGTGCAGCCTGTCGCCAGAGATTTTCCAGCCGACACTCCACATTGACGCCCGGGCAGACTTGAACGAACTCAACTCCGAACTCCTTGAGCAACTCAGAAAACTTCAGCCATTCGGCTCTGACAACCCTGAACCAATCTTTGCCACAACCGGACTTGAAGTCGTCGGTTACCCCCGCCAGATAGGAAAAGACAAGAAAAATCTGAAATTCAAAGTCCGCTCAAAAACGACTGTCCTATCGGCTATTGCCTGGGGGAGAAGTGAAGATATCCTTAATTTAGAAATAGGCAAACCCGGCCATCTTGATATCTGCTATACTATTACCGACCTGTCATTCCGAGCAAAGTCGAGGAATCCCTTTGACAACACCAATCCCAGAAATCAGGTCCAGCTCAATATCCTTGACCTGAAATCCAGCACAGGTCCATAAAACATTCCGCCAAATTATACCGGTTATACCGGCGGGCAGGCGATTCCTCCACTACGCTCCGAATGGCCGGGGACCGGCCTTCCGTCTCGGTTACCAGCGATAATGGGCGAAGGCGCGGTTGGCTTCTGCCATCTTGTGGGTGTCCTCTTTTTTCTTGAATGCTGCGCCCTGCTTTCTGCTGGCATCAATTATTTCCGCGGCAAGCCGTTCAATCATCGTTTTCTCACCCCGGGAACGCGCCGCCTCAATCAGCCATTTGATTGCCAGCGTATCACGGCGCCGCACGGAGACCTCCATCGGAATCTGATAGGTGGCGCCGCCAACCCGGCGTGGCCTGACCTCTAAGACCGGTTTGACATTATTAATCGCCTTCTGGAAAAGCTCATAACCATCCTCGCCCACACGGTTCTGCGCCAGAGCCAGCGCCTCATAAAAAATGCGCTGGGCAACGGTCTTCTTGCCATCCCAGATCAGTTTATTGATAAACTTCGCCACCAGGACCGAGTTGAACTTCGGATCCGGCACTACGGTGAGAAGCCGGTACTTCCTGCGCCTTGCCATATTCCCTCCTTAGCCCGCCTGGGGTTTTGGGCGTTTCACGCCATACTGGCTGCGCGCCTGTTTTCTGCCATCAACCCCGCTGCAGTCATAAACCCCACGCACCACATGGTAACGAACACCAGGCAGGTCCTTGACCCTGCCCCCACGCACCAAGACAATTGAGTGTTCCTGCAGGTTATGGCCTTCGCCTGGAATATAGGCGGTAACTTCGTAGCCCGAAGTAAGGCGCACCTTGCAAACCTTGCGCAATGCCGAGTTTGGCTTTTTCGGGGTGGTCGTATAGACCCGGGTGCATACCCCGCGCTTCTGCGGATTGCCTTTCAATGCCGGCGTCTTGAAACGACCCTGCGCCTTTCTTCTCGGCCTGCGCACAAGTTGATTAACTGTTGGCATATGTCTCCTTTACTAATGACCCCAGACCGGGGAAAGAACCCCAGACTGCGGTCGTCGGTCTTTTCGCATTATGCTGCCTCCTGCTCTTCCTTTTTTGCCTCCTCGGTAACCAGTTTGATCCGGTTGAACTGACGGAAACCGGTTCCTGCCGGAATCAACCTGCCGACAATTACATTCTCCTTCAAACCGCGCAGGCGGTCCTCGCGGCCCTGAATCGCCGCTTCGGATAATACCCGTGTAGTCTCCTGAAACGATGCCGCAGAAAGGAAACTCTCGGTGAGTAACGCTGCCCTCGTGATGCCTAATAGTATCGGCTGATAACTTGCCGGCTTGAGGCCTTCGCCTAAAAGCCGCTCGTTCTCGGCTATCACCCGGCGGCGCTCAACAATCTCACCTTCAATGAAACTCGATTCTCCAGCTTCTTCTATCCGCACCTTGCGCAGCATCTGCCTGACGATAATTGAGATGTGCTTGTCGTTAATCTTGACCTTCTGGAGCCGATATACCGCCTGAATCTGGTTGGTTAAGAACTCCTGTACCGCAAGCCAGCCTTTGACCTTCAGGACATCGTGCGGGTCAACCGAACCTTCGCACAGTTTGTCACCAGCCCTGACAGCGTCACCCGACTGGACTAAAAGGAATTTGCCATAGGGAATTTCGTACTCCTTTACCGCGCCGCCTGAGGATGTCACCCGGACCAGCCGTTTGCCTTCTCTGGGCTCGCCAACATCAACCGTCCCGTCAATCTCAGATATGACCGCCGGGGATTTGACCCGTTTGGCTTCAAACAGTTCCGCAACCTTGGGCAGGCCACCGGTGATGTCACGTGTGCGCGCCATCTCGCGGATGAGCCGTGCCAATACATCACCTGTCCTGACTTCCTCCCCGTCACTGACCACAAGATAGGCACCTGCGGGCAAGGGGTGGACATCAAGAACCTTTCCCTTTTCGCTGATGAGTTCTAATGTTGGGTGCAGTTTTCTTGCCCGGTCTTCTATTATAGTGCGCTGCATCCGCTCTGAGCGCTCGTCAATGTCTTCGCGCAGGGTCCTGCCCACTTCAATGTCACGGAATCTGACCCTGCCCCGGGCACGTGCCAATAAGGGAATAGAGTAGGGCTCCCATTCAAAGAGAACCTCGCCTTCATTAACAGGTTTGCCATCACTGACCCGGATAATCGCACCTGCGGGCACGGTGAAGGGCACAACCCGATCCTGGCCGGTTAGTATCATCTTGCCCTGGTCTAATGTGGTCATCTCGCCGTCACTGCGCTGGGTAACAGTCAGATTCTCAAATCTAATCTTGCCGGAGAACCGGGCGGTCGCCTTGGTCTGTTCGGCAACACGTGCAGCCACACCGCCAACATGGAAGGTCTTTAAGGTTAACTGCGTGCCCGGCTCGCCAATGCTCTGCGCGGCAATTATCCCCACTGCCTCGCCGATCTCGACAGTCCTGCCGGTTGCCATATTTCTGCCATAGCATTTGACACACAGCCCGGCAGGCGCTTCGCAGGTTAATACCGAACGGACCCTGACCACCTCAATCCCGCACTCCTCAATTTCCTCTGCGGCTTTGTCCGTGATCTGTTCGCCGGCACGAACAAGCACCTCACCGGACACAGGGTTGACAATGTCATCAAGGGCAAATCTACCCGCAATCCGTTCACTTAATGGCTCAATGATATCGCCACCTTCACGGAGAGCCGTGACCTCCTGGCCAACTATCGTCCCGCAGTCCTCCATCGTAATCACGACATCCTGAGCAACATCCACAAGGCGCCTGGTAAGGTAGCCCGCCTCCGCAGTTTTCAGGGCGGTGTCGGTCAAGCCCTTGCGCGCACCATGGGTGGAGATGAAGTATTC
>CAZNRV010000227.1:0-9933 GCA_964575495.1 uncultured bacterium | reverse complement strand
TTGAGATTCAATGAATTATGCGAAATTTCCCAAATTTCAGACTCCACCCCCCATACTATCCCCCGGGCTATTTTCAAGGTTCTGTTTTAGGCGGTTTCTTTCACCATATTGAAGGCTATGATTTCAGCCATTTGCATCGTTGTGATGACCGCAATTGGTTGTATTCGCGGTTATAGCCCTTTACCGGTTCCTTATCTGTATCTGGCTTATTTCCCGGTTCAGGCTCTTTTCTGTTAAGTTTCTATTGCCCTTTTATCCCGCCTTTCATCTGTTTGTTTGCCGCCTGTTGAGTCCAAAAATTACTTGACAGATAGATAAGAATCTATAATTTATGTTAAAAAGGAGGTCTTTTATGCGTCGTTTAATAGCGGCACTTTTCTGCCTGCTTGGCGTGGGCGTGGCTCAGGATACCATCTGGCTGCGTTCAATTGACCTCGGTTCTGACGAGCAGTTAATCGGCATCTCCAGTCAGGGTGAAAGGGTTGTCAGTGTTGGTTATTATACCGACCCGGTTGATTATGACTTAGAGGGGCTGATTGTTTTGTTCAATCAATCCGGCGAGACCCTGAGAACCGCTAAAATTGAACTCGGCGGTGATGAGCAGTTGATTAGTGTCTTTCTTGACCAGAATGGGAACTGCTATGTTGCCGGTAATGGCTCAATAAGTGAGAGGAACTCCTGGCGTCCAAAGGATTTAGTCCGGTCGCGCTCGTTTCAAGCGCCTTACTGCATCATCGCCAAGTTTGACTCGCTGGGCAGCCAGCAATGGGGAATAGTTGACTCGCCCTATGTTGGTGTCGGGATTGCGGTTGATTCTCAAGGCAACTGTTATGCCACCGGTGCCTATGGCTCGGGCTTTCTTTATGACTTCTGCATCGTCAAGATTCTGCCTGATGGTGAGACCGCCTGGACCCGGCGGTTTGATTTCAATTTTCTGGACATCCTGTATCGTCCGGCAGTTGACCAAAATGCCAACCTGATTGCGCCTGGTTTTTCTACCGATTTCTCTACGCTCACCGGGATAATTATGAAGGTCTCAGCCGCAGGTGAAACGGTCTGGACCAGGATTGATAACTCAATGCCTATGGTTGCCTTTGTCAGTGCCGATGTTGACCAGTCGGGCAGAATCTTTGTTACCGGGTTCTGCGGTGATAATGAAAATCTTGATATCGTGGTGTTATGCTTTGACAGTCTGGGCAATGAAGCGTGGCGCACAACCTATGATTTTTCTTATGATGATGAAGGGCTGGGGATTGTCAGCGACCCGAGCGGTTATGTCTATGTTACCGGTTATAATGGGGATGGCGACTGTGTGCTCTTAAAACTGGCTGATGATGGCAGTTTAATCTGGGCTGAACGTTATGATTTTGGCGGTTATGAATACTTTCAGGATGTGGCACTGGATGGAGATAAAAATCCGATTGCCTGCGGTTTGACCGACTTAGGTGCCAACCCGTATGACCTGCTCCTTGCCAAGTTCTCACCGATAACCGGTGTTGCCCAGTCCGGAAAATTAGGGGCAAAAGGGGCCGACTATTGTCTGCTCAGGAACGGTGAAATGCTCTTTCAGACGACGGTCCCAGGCAGATACGGAGTTGAAATATTTGACCTGTCGGGCAAAAGGGTTTCAGGGATAATTGAGCGTGAACTGAATTCTGGCAGAAATTACATTCCTATTAACAGTCTTGCAAGCGGTGTTTACATCATTCACATAACCGGACCCGGGCAAAAAACTGAAAACTATAAGGCGATAATTGCTAAATAACCTTTTGACAAAAGGTTAAAGAAGATGTAGCAAGACAAAAACTTATCTTTCCGGCGCAATTTTTCGCGCTGTTTTTTAGGATTTTCTGTGTCTAATATATGTTGACAGTTAATGGTGAATCAGGATAATCAATGGGAAAGAAGTTGAATTGGGTATGAAACATAGGTTGATAGGTGCGATTGTTTTATGTGCGCTCGGACTTTTTGTCTGGGCAAAGGATGATAGTTTGGCGTCGATGGCAGTTTTTGTCCATCCGGATGCAGGGGGCAAACTGCCGCTAATCGGCAGTGTGGCGATAGTTCTTGCTGGCGTTGATAAACAGACCAACCAGTTGCTTGAGGATGGGCTGGCGATGCTTTTGCTAAGCGAGAGTATCAAGGTGGTTTATCCCGGTGAAAGGGAGATTGGCAAGGAGCGCAAAGTCCTGGCTGAGCCGATAGATTTTGCTAAAAAAATCGGTGCCAACTGTCTTGTTACCGGCAGTGTTGTTGCGCGGTGCGGACATTGCAGCCGGGGTAAAGGTCACTGCACAAATAATGAAATCAGGGCGCTTTCGCTTTCTTTGATTGATGTGCCGCAGGATAAGGTTCTTGTGTGGGCGCTGTATGAGCCGGATGATAAAGGTCCGGTTGAAATCTGCCGCTCGTTTGTCAGTTTTATGTTAAATAGTCTGAAAGAGCCTGATGAGAAAAAACAAAAGGAGAAGCAATGAAGAAGATTTTACCGATAGCTGTTTTAGTGCTGCTTGCCTGTTCAACCTCCCATTATGTCCGACCTGATGAGGTAACCGAATGGGACTACACCTATTCGGATACCGATATGAAACTGTTGGCAGAGAAGATGGTTTTGTCCCTTGCCGAGTTTAAACTGCCGGCACGACCAGATACCGGCAAACCCACGCTCGCCTTTCTTACCATCGGCAACCGCACTTCCCAGCACATTGACACTGAAGGTATCGCCGAGAAGATAATGGTGGCGCTTTTGAAATTGGGCAAGTTCCGCATCGTTGACCGGGAACTCCTGAAGCAGCAGGCAAAGGAGATTGCCCTGCAGGAGACCCAGCGAATTGATGTTGATGGTGCGGTGAAATTGGGGCAGTTGATGGGCGCGGACTACTTCCTGACCGGTGATGTGATGAGCATTGAGAAGACCAAGGGCGCGACCACTCTTGCCTATTACAAGCTGACGATGCGGCTGGTTGATGTCCGGACAAGTGAGATTGTCTGGGCGGACGAACAGGAGTTGAAAAAGAAAAGCAGTAAAGCCTGGTACGAATAGAATCTGCCCGCAAGATGAAAAAGAGCCGGGCGGTTTTTCTCCTGCCGCTTTTGGTGGTGCTTTCCTGCGTGTCCAGTCTGCAGGTTGTCAAGCCTGCACCCAAACCCAGTTATTTCTCCAATCTTGCCTATGCCCCGGCAAGGGAAAGATACCGCCGGGTTGTTGAGGAGAAGTTCAAGCAGAAGGACCTTTCCTATGTCCTTTCGCTCTTGAGTTACGGTGTCACTAATTTCTACGACCTGCAAGTGGATGAGGCTAAAAAGGCTTTCTTGGCTGCATACAGGATTGATGAGGGTGACCGACCTGAGGCGGCAAAACTCTATGACTGGCTGGTGGTGGACTCAAGGACCGTTTACAAACTAAAGAAGAGGGAAAGGGAACTGGTCCATTTTTATCTTGCGCTTTGCTATCTATTGCAGGATAACCCTGAGGAGGCTTTGGTTGAGTTCAAGAAATTGCGTAAGTTCGACCAGGATGCGTCAAAACTGCCGATTGTCAATTTTTATCTGGGACTGGTTTATGAAAAATTGGGCAAGCCTGATGATGCCTTGATTGAATACCGGCAACTTGCGCAGCTGGCTGACTCCCAATCCTTTCTTTTCCAGACCGCCCGGGGGTTGATTGGCAAAATAGAGAGTGTAGATGCCCTGGAGGCTGATTCCAGTTTTGTGGAACTGGTGATTCAAATTGAACATCAGAGCGCAAACTCCATTGGCAGGACCGAGGTTTACCTTGATACACCGGGTGTATGTCTTACCCTGCCGGCAATTATGGATAGTTTTCCGGTTCGGCTCAGCGCTCTTGAGGCAAATCGCAAGGCAGCACAGGAGGCGGCGGCAAAGGCGGCAAGGATAGGTTTAAGGCTCTTAGGAGGTTTCTTGCTTGACAAGGCGCTGCCTGGTAAGGGCGAAAAACTGGCAGATGAGGTTGCCGATATCACTCTGGGAAAAGAGGAGGAAAACAGGGATATTCGCGCCTGGGGTTATGCGCCTTTGAACTTTAGTTTTGCCAGGTTGAAGATTCCTGTGGCAACAACAAAGGTGCGGCTGGTATTTTACGACCGTGCCGGCGCCTTGCTCGGTTTTTGTGATTATCCCATTACCGGCGGGAACAGGCGGGTTGGTTTTACCTCATGTCACAAGGGTAACACCAGCACCTTCTTTATCATCGCCGGGCTGGCTGAAGAGTTTTTTGTTTATTGAAAAGGAGGAAAGAATGAAGCGGTATTTACCCTTGGCAGGGCTTTTCCTGCTATTTATTGCCTGCTCTGCCACTATCAACTCCCTCTGGATTAACCGGGAGAATGAAACCCGGCGCTGGGTCATCAACAACCCGGTGCTGGCAAGTGATATCCGGGTTCTTGATGTCAAGGAGGAGGAAAGTAACGGTGCGCTGATTGTCAATGTGTTATTGAAAAATGGCTGGCATATGCCGATTGGCGGCAAGGTGAAGATGCTTTTCTATGACCAGCAAGGGGTGCAACTTGATGACCCCTGGGGCTGGCATCAGGTAAACCTTGAATCCAATCAGGAGCAGTGGGTGAAGTTTATTGCACCCAGGCCATCAGACCAGATTTTTAGGATGAAACTGATGATTCGGGGAATCAACCGTTATTCTTCTTCCCAGCCCTGATACCGGTTGAATCTAATACTTTTGCTTTTTTTCTCTGCGGTCCAGTTTGAGTTAAGCGGACAGGCAGGTGCACAGGCAGGGATATTATCTTCTCCGGCTCAGGTTTTTTATCTGGCAAATGGTGAATACCGGCCACAGGCAAGGCTAATTTGGGAAATCGGCAGAAATAAACTTGACATCGAAGCGTCATTACGGGCGGTTTTGCAGCGCTTCTGGTACCAGGAATCAACATCATATCGGGCAGACCTTTCCCTTTATCGGGCGTTTGCCCGTTTCCTTGCCGGAGGGCATGAGGTCCGTGCCGGTCTGCAGCAGATTAACTTCGGCTCTGCGATAATCCTGCGCCCTTTGCGCTGGTTTGACAGGCTTGACCCGCGTGACCCGCTCCAGACCACTGAAGGGGTTTACGCCCTGCTCTATCGCTATTATCTCAAAAACAACAGTGTCTGGCTCTGGGGGCTCATCGGCAATCACGAACCCAAAGGGTTGGAGTTAACACCAACAGCCAAGTGGCAGCCTGAAGCCGGTGGTAGACTGGAACTGGCATTACCAAGAGGCGAAATCGGACTCTCTTTTCATCACCGCAAGACTGAGCTGTCTTTTCCTGAAAATAAAATCGGCATAGATGGCAGATGGGACATCGGTATCGGGTTATGGTTTGAGGGGATGGTGGTGAATCAAGAGAACCGTTGGCAGAAGCAGGCGATGCTTGGCAGTGATTACACCTTTAGTATTGGCAATGGTCTGACTCTACTTTTTGAGCAGCTGGCAAGCGCTGATTCAGCTTGGCTTCATCATTCCGCGCTGAGTTTAAACTATCCATTGGGACTATTTGACAATCTACAACTACTTACTCTGTTTGACTGGCAGAAGTGGTCTCCTTATATTTATCTTGGTTGGCAGCATCGCTGGGATAAGTGGCTTTTGGGTCTTGCCGGATTTCTGAAGGATAAGGAGATGATGTCAGGCTTAATTTCATCCGTGAATGCGGACAAGGGAATAATGTTACAGGTGATTTTTAATCATTAAGGAGTGTAATGAGTGAGAATAATATAGTGATTGAGTCGGTTGATCTGTTCAAGCGCTATCCAATGGGCAGGCAGGAGTTGGTTGCACTCAAAGGGATAAATTTGCGTTTTTTTAGGGGCGAGTTCAGCGGTGTTATCGGTCCATCCGGCTCTGGCAAAACTACCCTCTTGAATATCATCGGCACCCTTGATGCGCCCAGTTCTGGCTCGGTTAAGGTGTTAGGAGAGCAGGTTGAGCGCCTCTCGCCGATTAGGGCTGCCCGTTTGCGCAGTCAGCACATCGGGTTCATATTTCAGACATTTAACCTTTTGCCGGTTTATACGGTTTATGAAAACGTTGAGTTTCCGCTTTTGCTTTTAGGTTTAGCCGCGGGCAAGAGGCGGGAAATGGTGATGGCGGCGCTGAAATGGGTAGGGCTGGCAGACCGGGCAAAGTCTAGACCGGCTCAACTTTCAGGTGGTGAGTGCCAGCGAGTGGCGATTGCCCGAGCAGTTGTCAAGGAGCCTGAGATTGTCCTTGCCGATGAACCCACCGCCAACCTTGATGCCGAGAACTCCTATCACATCCTTGACACCATGGTGAAACTGAACAGGGAACTGGGCACAACCTTTATCTTCTCCACCCATGACGAAAAGGTGATTAAGTATCTCCGAAGGCGGATAAAACTAATTGACGGTAAGGTTGTTGCCGATGAGCAAATCGTTTCAACGCAGGAAAGGCAATGACGCTTCCCCAACTGGCATGGCGTAACCTGCGCGGGGCAGGGATCAGAACCTGGCTCAACTCATTTGCCCTGTCTTTGGCGTTTGTGGCGATAATCTTCGGTCAGGGTCTCTTGCAAGGGGTAAACAGACAGGCAGAGAACGCCTCGATTCAGTTTGAGGTTGGTGGGGGGCAGTTCTGGCAAAAGGATTACGACCCTTATGACCCGTTGACAATAGATGATGCCCATTCGGAAATCCCGGAACAACTCGGGCAGCTGATTGCCCACGGTCTGGCGGTGCCAATTTTGATAATTCCGGGTAGCATCTATTCACGGGGAAGGATACTGCCGGTTCAAATCAAGGGGATTATCCCGGGGCAGAAGGTACTTTTGCTGCCAACGCAACCGCTTGCCGATACAACCGAGGAACTGCCAGTTCTCTTGGGAGCGAGGATGGCGAAGAGTGTCGGTGTTGAGGTCGGTGACTACATTACTGTTCAATGGCGTGATGCTGAGGGTGCGTTTGATGCCCGCGAGGCAAAGGTTGTGAAAATAATGGTAACAAGTGTGGGGACGGTTGATGAAGGTCAGGTCTGGGTTCCGCTTGACCGGCTCCAGGAGTTAACAGGTTTTAAGGGTGAGGCAACATTGATAACGGTCAGCAAAGGGTTTGCTGAAAATATCAATGTTACAGGATGGGTTTTTCGCCCGAGCGAGTTTCTGCTTAGAGACCTGCGCCAGATGATAAGTATGAAGACGGCGGGGCAGTCAATCTTTTTTATCGTCCTGTTTCTTTTGGCGATGCTTGCCATCTTTGACACGCAGGTCTTTTCCATCTTTCGCCGGAAGAGGGAAATCGGGATGTTGATTGCTTTAGGTATGACCCGTGCCCAGGTAATTCTGCTTTTTACCCTTGAAGGTGCGTTTTACGGAGCCCTAGCCGCGATTCTTGGTGCCATCTATGCACTACCGCTCTTTGCCTATCTGAATGCGCATGGCATCGCAATGCCTGGTGGTAGCAGTTGGGGTTTTGCCCTTGAAGAAAGGCTTTATCCTGCCTATTCATCAGGACTGATTCTGGGCACAACCCTTTTAGTGCTTATCGCCGCTACCTTAGTCTCCTGGCTTCCTACCCGCAGAATTGCTAACCTCAAGCCAACCGATGCCTTGCGAGGAAAGTCATTATGACCGGTTTTATCATCAAGGGGCTTTTGCGCGACCGCAGCCGCAGCCTTTTCCCTTTTCTGACCGTGGCGCTTGGCGTGGCGCTTGCGGTTTTTGTCGATGCCTATCTGCGTGGTGCTCAGGATAGCATCTTTGACACCACCGCCCGTTTTGTCTCTGGGCATATAATGGTAACTACCAAGGCAAGGGCAAGGGAAGGGGCGAGCGCTGGTAACGAAGTTGCCCTGACCAATATTGGCGTCATCAAGGAGGAACTGAATAAGAGTTATCCTGATATCACCTGGGTGGAGAGGATTCGTTTCAGCGGACTCTTGGATGTGCCTGACTCTTTAGGGAGCACCAGGTTGCAGGTGCCGATTACCGGTCTGGCAATTGACCTTTCTTCAACGAGTCCGGAGTTGAATCTCTTGAGGCTGAAAAGGTCTCTGGTTCAAGGTCATCTGCCGGTAAAGCCGCAAGAGGTTCTTTTAAGCGAAAAACTTGCCCGGCGCCTGAATATTGTCCCTGGTGACCGGCTGACCCTTATTTCGGTAACGATGAACGGCGCAATGGCAATAACCGACTTTTACCTTGGGGGCACGGTCAGGTTTGGCGCAACTGCGCTTGACCGGGGGATGATGATTTGCCCAATAGAGGCAATCAGACAGGCGCTGGATATGGAGGATGCGGCAAGTGAAATCGTGGGATTTTTCCCAAACCTTGTTTATGATGACCGACGCGCGGGTCAACTTGCCCGAGAGTTCAATGCGCAGAGGGCAACAGCGGCAGATGAATTTTCTCCATTTATGCAACCCTTGCGTGATGTTAGCGGTCTCGGCTCTTTGATTGGCGTCATCTTTTCCGCTACCGGTCTGATTCTTGCTATTTTTATTATCGCAATGGCGGTTGTGCTTTGGAATGCAGGTTTGATGAACTCATTGCGCAGGTATGGTGAAATCGGCATCAGAATGGCAATGGGTGAACCAAAACTTAGGATATACCTGACGCTCCTTGGTGAGGCGTTCTTCATTGGGTTGGTAGGTTCGGCTGCGGGTACCTTAATCGGGCTCGGGTTTAGCTACTATGTCCAGAGGCATGGCATCAGCATCGGCGATATGATGAAAAATGCTACAATGGTAATGGACGATGTCCTGCGGGCGCGCATCGCGCCGTCAAGTTTTATCATCGGTTTTCTGCCCGGTTTTATTGCCACATTTTTGGGCAGCGCCATCTCGGGGCTGGGTATTTTCCGGCGCTCAACCGCAGCACTGACAAAGGAGTTATCAGAATGATGAGTTTAATCCTTTTTTGCCTTTTTGCCCTTGATTTGCCTGATGGGAATCTGCTTTTGAAAAGGGTTGATGAGAACATCACCGCAGAAACAAGGGTGGCGGTCGTTGAGATGCGCATTGCCACGAGGAGGGGTGTAAGGTCGGTGAAGGTGAGGTCCTATGTCAAAGGAGCTGACAGCTCATTTATTGAATACCTTGCACCGGGAAGGGAAAGGGGAACAAAGATGCTTAAACTGGGCAAGGACCTCTGGATTTACACCCCGGAATCTGACCGCACCATCAGGATTTCCGGTCATATGTTGCGCCAGTCGGTTTCCGGCTCAGACCTTTCTTATGAGGATATGATGGAAGACCCAAAACTGAGCAATTTATATAACGCCTTTACCATCGGCGCGGACTCGTTTAATTCCGAACTGGTCTGGGTTGTTGAACTGCGGGCGCGTTCAAGTGAGGTTGCCTATCCATTGCGCCGGCTCTTGATTGACCAAAGGCGAAATATCGTCTTAAAGGAGGAGCGGTATGCCAAAAGCGGCAAACTGCTCAAGACGGCTGAAGTGTTGGAGGTCAAGAGACTGGATGAGCGCTGGGTGGCAACAAGGGCGCTCTTTAAGGATATGCTCAAATCCTGCGGGGGCACCGAATTTATCATTGAGGAAATCAAGTTTGATGTGCCGATTCCGCCCGGGCTTTTCTCAAAGGCATTACTGCGCAGGTAATAGAAAAGATTATCAGTTTTTACAGGTTGAACCTTTAAGCCATTAGCGTTTTTGAGCGGGTAAATTTTTCTACCTATAGGTAGAAAAGAAGATATTAAGAAATTGAGGTTAAATTACGAAAATAAATAATTTAGCCGAAATTTTCGTTTTTTTAGACCCCAGCCCCGGGGTAAGCCCCTATGTGATTTTACAGGTCAGTTAAAAGGGGGATTTTTAATCTATAATAAATCTTGGGAATTAGTCAATTTTCGGACCAAAATTGACCCGAAAAAGTAATTTAAAGAATTCGACCTTTCGATAGTTAAATCTGAATTCTAATTCTTTAAGATAGAGATAAAAATTGTTCTTTTTAAT
>CAZNRV010000226.1:0-4864 GCA_964575495.1 uncultured bacterium | reverse complement strand
ATATCAGGACTAGCGATGCAATACTCTGGTCCTGCATAGCCGGTTGCAAAGTCTGTAAGGTAAACATCAACATTTGCCGCATTTGCAGCCTGGGTCATTGAGTAGGTAGCGCCGTTGCCATTGGTTCGGCTCCAGCCATATCCGGAGTTGCCGGCTGCGTTCAGTTCTGCCAAGGTAACTACTGAAGTAGGCACAGGCACGGTGGAAACAGTTGTCGGACTGGTATACTCCTCAGAGCCAAACTTTGCCGCCACCTTGTAGGTGCCGGTTTTGCCACTCGGGTCATGGACGAATGAGGTAGTGGTGACATTGTTGGCAATCATCTCATAGTCAGCTGCACCAACCGCCTTGAAATAGACGATGTATTTGTCCGGGGTTCCTTCTGCAGGCGCGCTCCAGGTGAGTTTGACAGTTGAGTCGGTATCAGCAACAATTGCAAGACCTGTTGGTGCTCCGCCAACGATATTACCGCAGTCAGAGCCGATTGAAATCACACCCAAAACTATCCAGGTGATGACTCCTAAAACCGGTAAAAGTTTCTTCATTTTACCTCCTTTTTTAACGACCAACCTTTGGTGGTTTAGCAGAGGGTTTTGGTGCCGGTTTGGGCTGAGGTGTGGGTTCCGGTGTCTTGACCGATTCTGCAGGTGCCGGAGCCACAGATTCTGGCGCGGGTGCAGTTAGCACAGTGTCAGCCTTAGCCGGTTTTGCCTTTTCCTCTGTTTTTTTGCTCGGACATCCGAGCATAAACACGAGTGCGACGATTGCACAAGCGGCGATTAGTTTTTTCACAGTGTTCCTCCTTTTTTAAGTTTATTTATTACTTCTGGATGAGACCTCACGTCGCATATACCTTTGGGCTCATCCAGACCAATGTCAGTCTTAACTGGTTGTAATTATAAGCCCTAACCGTTCCCTGTCAAGCATTTTAATTTTAAAATCAGGGCAGGTTCCCCCACCACTCCGTCTGTTATTATAGATTAACATTTACTGAGTCCTGACCACTTTTTTTAGCGAGGGGCGTAGGGCTTTTCGCCATTTTTAACTGACGGATTCAAGGATTATATTAAGCCACTTGACCGAGCAAGGTTTTGACGAACCTGTCGCCATAAAGGGTGCCAAGACAGCCCTTCAAAACCGACTGTTCATCAAAACGGTCAACCGCATCAGGTTTAAGGCGCGGGTTGTAAATTGCAACCGGCACCGGTCCATGGGTGTGATTGCCCTTTGAAACCGGGGTGAGATGGTCAGGCAGGACCGCAACGGTTGCCTCAATCTGTTGATCTTTTAGCCCTCTCATTACTCGCGCCACAAGTCGGGAATCAAAAAGTTCAATTGCCTGAATCTTCTGTTTTACATCACGGCTGTGACCAGCCTCATCCGGTGCTTCAAGATGAAGGAACACAAGGTCGTGTTTTTTAAGCGCCTCAAGGCAGGCATCAGCCTTGCCCTCATAATTGGTGTCAATCAGTCCGGTTGCACCCTTAACATTAATCACCTCAAACCCGGCATAAACCCCAAGACCTTTTATCAGGTCAACTGCTGAGATTACCGCACCTGAAAGTCCATATAGCTCTTTGAAAGTTGGCATCTGGGGCTTTCTGCCCGGTGACCAGAACCAGGTTGAGTTTGCCGGGTCTTTGCCCTGAAGGGTGCGATTTAGATTTACCGCCTGACCAGGAAGAATCTCCCAGGATTTAAGGATAAGCTCGCGCAGAAGTGTCGCAGTAGGTTCGGCAGCAGGCTTTTTTGCCCGGGGGAGAAGGTCAAGCGCCATTTCACCGATATGGTCATGGGGCGGAAAGCATTCAATATCAGGCGAACCATTTTTCAATACACACAGATGACGATAGGTAAAGCCAGGATAGAAGCTGACATTTGCAGTTGCCAACTGGCGGTTGACCTCCTCAATCAGAAGCGCTGCCTCTTCGGTAGTGATGTGACCGGCAGAGTGATTTTTTATCCTGCCGTCCTTTATGCAAATCAGATTGCAGCGCAGGGCAACATCATCCGGTTCGAGGTGAACACCAAGGCTTGCTGCCTCAATTACGCCCCGACCCTGGTAGTATTTTTTCGGGTCATAACCCAAGACGGTAAGATTGGCAACCTCTGAACCTGGAGGCATATCCTCTGGGACCGTGATAAAGCTGCCACACCTGCCCATTTTGGCAATACTATCAATTGCTGGTTTTTTTGCCTTCTGCAAAGGTGTCTGGTTGCCCAGTTCTGGCAATGGATAATCGGCCATTCCATCGCCCAGAAAGATAATATATTTCATTATGGCAACTTTTGCAAGAACCCCTTGAACCAGTTGTAGTCAGCAGGTCCTGTTTTGTAGTGTTCAGCCTTTGCGTCCAAACCGGCAAGGCTAACAGGTAGTTCCGGGTCAATACCTAAAAGGCTTTTTATCTCCTCAGGAAATTTTGCCGGATGGGCGGTCTCAATTGATATTGCCAGTTCGGGCTCATTTTCAGCGCAGTAGCGCTCAAGTCCTGCCCAACCAACCGCGCCGTGCGGCTCAAGGACGGTTTGATATTTTTTGTAGGCAGAAATAATCGTCTCCCTTGTTTCGCCATCGGTTATGCTTAAGGAATACATATCCTGACGCATTTTTTCAAGGTCGGGCACCTTTAAGATATTGCCCTGCTCATCCATTACACCAGAGTAAAAGGCAATCAAACGGGGCAGGTTGGAAGGATGACCGACATTCATCGCATTGGAGATGCATTTGCGCGATGGAACGATTTTGGTATATCTACCGGTAGCGAGGAATTTTGGGAATTCATCATTCTCATTGGTGGCAATCACAAACCTTTTTGCAGGCAGACCCATGCGCCAGGCAAGCATACCTGCACACATATTGCCGAAGTTACCAGAAGGCACTGAGAAGACCGCACGCTCGCCCCTTTCTTGTAACTGGGCATAGGCATAAAAATAATAAACCGACTGGGGAAGGAGCCTGCCGATGTTGATGGAGTTGGCAGATGAAAATCGAATGGATTTCAGTTCTGGGTCGACAAATGCCTGCTTGACCAGCACCTGGCAGTCGTCAAACTTGCCGTCAATGCCAATTGTAATTACATTGCCACCAAGGGTTGTCATCTGCTTGCGTTGGCGCTCAGAAACCTCAGCAATCGGAAAAAGGACAACCATCCTGATACGGTCAACATTGTAAAAGGCACTTGCAACCGCGCTACCGGTATCACCAGATGTGGCGGTAAGAATCAGTAGTTCTCCACTTTCCTTTTGCAGGATGTGGCGCAAGAGCCTCGCCATCATCCGCGCGGCAAAGTCCTTAAATGAAGCTGTTGGCCCCTGGTCAAGGCGCAAGAGATATTTTCTGTCTGTCACCCGCTCCAAGGGAACAGGGTAGTTGTAGCATTCGTAGCAGATTTTCATCAGTTCATCATTGGGTAAGAGTCCTTGGGTCCAGCGCCTCATAACCGCAAAGGCAGCCTCAGGATAGGGTTTGCCTTTCAACAAAAGGATTTCATCTTCTGGGATGGTTGGTATTTGTTCTGGATTGTAAAGCCCTTTGTCCGGCGCCTGCCCGACCAAAAGTGCGGTGCGCAGGTCAACCGGTGGCGATTTAAGGTTGGTTGAATAGAATAGCATTGTTATGCTCCGGCTAAAGCCTGGTCCAAATCGGCAATGATGTCATCTGGGTCTTCCCCGCCAACTGAAAGGCGGATTAAATCTGGCGGGATGCATGCCATCTCCCGGCACTCCTCACCCTGCAGAAGATGGGTGGAGATGGCGGGTATCGTTGCCACAGTTTTTATCCGACCCAAATCGGTGGCGCGATAGATGAGTTGAAACCGGTCAAAGACCTGGCGGGTTTTTTCTGGACCACCTTTTGGGCGAAATGCCAAGAGATGGGTGTAGGCAGTGACATTGGTGTCAACGAGCCTGAGGTATTTTGAGGCAACAGTGTGAAGTGGATGGCTTGGAAGCCCGAGGTAGCTGACCTCAAGAATCTTGGGGTGGTGTTCAAGGAACCGGGCAACCTTGAGCGCATTCTCGCTGAAGAGCCGAACGTGATGACGCAGGTCGCGTAGGTCGTTTAGGGTCATCAGCGCCTGAAATGGATGGAGGCAGCCGCCCTGGTCTCTTTGGGGATAGCGCTTGAGATAAAGGGCAAAGTCAGCCTTCATCTCCTCGTTGGGAATATTGGAGACAATCGGCTGACGGGCAATCACCGCACCTGCCATACCCATCCCCCTTGTGCTCATCACCTTGGTGGCAGATTGAATCACAATATCAGCACCGAATGTCAAAGGGCGCATTAATGCGGGTGAGGCGATGGTGGAATCAATTACCATCGGAATCTTGTGTTCATGTGCCAGTTCAATCACCGGGATAAGGTCAAAGAATTGGAGACCGGGATTGGAGGGTGTCTCGGCATAGAGAAAGCGGGTGTTTCTGTCAATCTGCCGGCACCACTCATCAAGATTTTGTGGGTTTAATACCCAGCGCACCTCAATTCCCCGCTCAGCCATTTTCCGGACATTGAACTGCTGAAATGTGCCGCCGTAAATCTGGCACTGGGAGACAAAATTAACCGGTTCGTTGTTCAGGCGGACAAGCAGGGTGTCGGTGACATTTTCAATCGCCGCCATTCCTGATGAGTAGACGCAGGCGCCCGCCTTGAGCTCAGCGCCATAGGTTTCCAAAAGGGCAAGGGTGTCTTCAAGATAGCCCAGGGTCGGGTTGTGAATTCTCGTATAGCACCAGGTGGGAATTTTATAGGAGAGCGCCGCCTCCATCTCATTTGAGTCGCGGTATGCCTGCGCCGAGGATAAAAATAGCGGCTCAATGATTGCACCCTGATTTTTGTTAATCGCCTCTTGGACTGTGTAGAGAC
>CAZNRV010000225.1:0-1620 GCA_964575495.1 uncultured bacterium | reverse complement strand
TCCCAGCGGGCAAACCTGGAGGCGGAAAAGGTCATCAGATAGGTGCAGATTGGATAGGGATGGCGCCACCACCAGGTCCTTTTACCGCCGGGTGCAATCGTCACCGAATCCAAGATGCCATTGGCACAGGCTTGAAAGGTATCCGGGATGGTGATATTGATTTCGCAGCCTCTGTCTGCCTTGTCATTGGGCAAATCCCAGCAGGCAAACCAGTAGTGATTATCCCGCGGACAGCCGCAGGTCATCGCATGGGCATAAGGAATGGTCGGCGGCTGGGCAAAGAAAAAACCGATCTGGGGTGCGCCTGGTTGGCGGTGAAAAAATATGTCAATGCTGGTTGATTCACCTAAAGGCAAAGGCGCATCCAGCCTGATAAAAAGAAAACCGGGCGGTGTATCAAATACCACCGGCGTGCCCAATCTCCGGACCGAATCACAAACCAGTCCGGCAAAGTCCAGGCGCAAAGTATCCAATAGCGCCGTATTGCTCTTCAGACATATCCGCTCGTGGCAGAAATAACCGGCGCTGTTCATCGGCAGGTCAATATTCAACTGATAATGGCGGACATCATAAGAATGCAGGGACTCGGCAAAAATCCCGTGCGGCTGACCCCGATGCCAGACCGGTCTTTCCCAAACTGGCTGGGCGTTCAGAACCAGGGGTAGAAAAAGAAGGGCATTCAGAACTTTCCCCATCACCCGCCTTATTTTCTCGGAAACAGAAGTTCGGCAATCTGCAGGGCGTTGGTTGCCGCACCCTTGCGCAGATTGTCAGTGCAAATCCACAGGTTCAAATCATATTCGAGCGCGCCCTGCCGCACCCTGAAGACAAACACATCATTTCGGTTCCGGGATGAAACCGGTGTTACCATTTCAGTATCCTCTTTAAGGATTATGCCTGAGGCATCCTTCAATACCCGACGCGCCTTTTTCACATCAACCGGTTTTTCAAAACGGCAGGTTACCGCCAGGCAGTGTCCGACTGTGACCGGGACGCGGACGCAGGTTGAGTTTATCTTCAAGTCGGGCAGAGAAAGAATCTTTTTGGTTTCCTCAATCGTCTTTTTTTCCTCGGCACTCGTCCCATCCTTATTTAGTTCGCCAATCTGGGGAATAACATTGTCGGCTATCTGGCAGGGAAACGGGCTGTCCTTTGTGTCGGGATGCTGTTTCAGGGCAATAAACTCGGTTTCGTAATAAAGCTGGTTCAAGGTGGCCCTGCCCGCACCGGAAACCGACTGGTATGAGGCTAAAAAAACCTCTTTCAAGCCGAACTCCTGATGCAGTGGCATAAGCGCAACCACCAGGGGAATGGTTGTGCAGTTGGGGTTGGCGATGATGTTCTTGTGTCCCTTTATTGCCTGTGGGTTTACCTCCGGCACAATTAGCGGGACATCATCTTTGAGCCGAAATTCACTGGATTTGTCAATCACTGGACAGAGTTTTGCCACCTCCGGGACAAACCTTCGGGCAAGTTCATTCTCAAGGCAGAAAAAGGCGATGTCCAAGTCTTTGAACCCGTCAACTGAAACCTCAAGAACCTCATACTCATTGTCGCGGAAAGATATCTTTGTTTTTGCACTGCGGCTGGATGCAAAGAGCCGCAAATCCTCTATCTCGT
>CAZNRV010000224.1:0-2408 GCA_964575495.1 uncultured bacterium | reverse complement strand
GGAAAAGGCAGAGAGAATTCCATTGGGTTAAATTGCGGATGAGCGGCTGAATTGCCGTGATGAACTGTCAGTTTTAGGTAGTAAAAACAAAGGAGCGGAAAGATGAAGAGGTCAATTGTTTTAACAATTGCCCTGACAATCGTGTTTTTGCTTGTCGCGGGGGCTCTTGCCCAGGAACTGGAAAAGGTTGTCTATATTCCAGACTCTCTGGGCTACATCTATTATCCTGATGCCATCTTTACCAATCCCCTTACCAATCGGGTCTATGTTGTTAGTAATGGTTTGATGCTTGTGTTTGACCCTATAACCCAGACAAAGGAAAGGGTCTTCCGTGGCACTTACACCAACGGGATTTACTGCTCAAATGCCGGCAAAATCTATCTTGCCGGTGATGGCGAAATGGGAGTGGTCAATGCCAGTAATGACTCCTTTGAACAGCACATCTCGCTAAATTTTACTTCCGGACTCCTCGCTTACAGCCCGACCAGCAACCGGCTCTATGTTGGGGACTATGAAGCGGAGGTTTTAATCTATGTTTTTGATGCAGCAAATGCCAGCCTGATTGACACAGTTGAACTGGATGAATACCCTTTCAGCCATGCCTATGACTCCCTGACCAACAGGCTGATTTTCGGCGAAGAAAGAACGATAGAAATCTTAGATTGCGCCACCGACTCAATTGTTTTTTCCGTTTCCATCTTAGGCTGGGCAATTGACCTTGAACTTGCTCTGAATCTGCGCCGGCTCTATTGCGCAACCGGTAATAACGAGGTGCTGGTGATTGATGCCGACTCACTCAACGAAATTATTAGAATTGAAACGACTGATGGACTTACCAGTATTGACTATCACCCGCTCTTGAACCGGCTCTACTGCCAGACCTATGACTCAATTGCGGTGATTGATTGTGCCACTAACGCAGTCCGTATGGTGATTCCGGTTCAGGGTTGTAATGGGATTTTTTCCATCAGCGCCAGTCCGAAGGTTTATGCCACTACCGGCCTCCCTGACTGGACCATCAAGGTCATTGACCCTGGCGACACGATAGTCAAAAGCTTAACCCTGACCGGTCGTCCGTATGTCAGCGTTTACACACCTGAGCGCAATGAGTTTTACACCGCATTCCAGACCGACCGGCTCGCCCTTATTGACTGCAACCTTGACACTGTTATCGGCTATATGGAATACCCCCAGTTTCTCATCAGAGGGATGCTCTATAACCCGGCAGGCAGAAAACTTTATCTTCTCTTACCAGCACGGGATACAGTCCTGATTATTGACCATAACCTTGAGTTAGCAGGTGCCATCCCGGTGCCGCTGACCGCAGACTACCCCCTGCCCATTCTCAACCCTTTGCTCAATCGACTTTACATCGCTGATAACAGTGCGCTCCACATAATTGACTGCAATCAGGATGAGTTGATTGGCACAAAAACCCTTTATGGCGTCGAGCGGGTCCAGACCGCCCTTTTTGTCAGCACAATAAACAAACTTTATATCTTCCCTTATGACTGTCAACCAGGTATGTGGCGCGTCTGGGTTTATGACTGCCTGCGTGATACCACCCGCTACATCTATGTCGGCGATGACAATATCTCCTGTGCCGCATTCCACTCCTGGTCAAACCGGGTTTACTTTCAAAGCCATTATGATGACAGCATCTGGCTCATTGACCCGGTCTCTGATACCCTTGCCGGCAAGCTCTGGGCAGGCAGATTTGACCGGCACAATGAGATGCTTGCCAACAGTACAAATGGCAAACTCTATTTTGCCCGCAACTACTCTCCGGTAATGCTTTACACAATTGATGCTTTAAGCAATACCGTCATTGACTCAACCGATATCTATGATGATGCCGATACCATCTTCTGGTTCCGACCCTTAAATAAACTTTATCTCTGCGACCGTTCCAGCACCGGTGACATCAAGGTGTTTGACTGCAACCGAGACACCCTGGTTACGGTGCTTCGTTTGCCCTGTTACCTTGCGGGTGCGCTTGCCGAGGCAACCGGCAGACTTTATCTGAATGGGGGCAACCGCATACTTGTCCTTGACCTCGGGCGTGATTCGGTCATTGCCGAACCGCCCGCAATTGGCGCTGCCAGATATTCTGCCTACAGCCCGATTGACAACAGAGTATTCTTTGCCTCCCGTTCCAACTGGGTTGCGGTTTACTCAGACCTGCCTGCGGGCATTCAAGAGGAAATTGGGCAAATCCCGCTCGGTCTGAAAATCGTTGCCAACCCGGTAGGAAAGGTTGCACTATTTGAGTGTCATATCCCAGCAAACAGACAGGCGGTTCTATCAATTTACGATGTCTCAGGCAGGTCGATTTATCAAAAGAGCCTGACCGGAACCACCAGGACCATTCCTGTTGAATGGCACCGAAAAGATGCTCAGGGCAAGAC
>CAZNRV010000223.1:0-2817 GCA_964575495.1 uncultured bacterium | reverse complement strand
AGAAAGGCTTGCTCAGGGCATCTACTTCATCAAACTCCAGACCCCGGACTTCCAACTGCTCCACCGAACCATCCTTTTGCCCTAAATTAGTGCCTGCCGCCTTCTGCTTACTGCTTTCTATGGATAGCGGAGGGCGGCAGGCAAAACCAAAATGCCATAATGAAGATAAATGAATTACTCGGCTCCGCTCGGAATGACGGTAGGAAGAGGTCATTGCGAGCGTTCTGCCGCAGGCAGGAGCGTGGCAATCTATATGCGAGGAGATTCCTTCAGCCCGCAGGGTCGCTTGGAGGGGGTGGGCGAGGGCTCTTCAGCAGAATGGTTTAAGTTAGGGTCAACTTGACCCTGTGCTATTCACTGCTATAGTTTATTGTGAACCCGTTCCTGCTATTTGTTTTAGTCGCTACCGCACAGGATGTTACCGTTCTGCGCTGGCTGAGCCCGGACTCGTCAAAACCAACCCCCTATTCCATCTGGCGCGCAACTCAACCCCAGAACCGGCAGTGGCAGATTAACCGGTTAACCTCCCGCCCACCTTGCCTGAATAACAAGGTTGACATCCTGGTTCAGGACTCGCTGGTCGGTTCCCTTGCCGATTATCTTGACACCCTTTACCTTGACCTGGAGAACGAGGGCTATACGGTTGAGGCATTTGCCATCACCGGCACCAGTTGCGAATCGCTGCGCGCCTTTCTCCAGCAGGAGTATCAGGAGGATTCGCTTGTTGCCGCCCTACTGATCGGCAACCTGCCGGTGCCCTGGTTTCAGTTGATTGACGACTGGAATAACAACCGCCGGCGTGACCCGGACGATGGCTATGAGGAATTTCCCTGTGATTTATTCCTGATGGACCTTGATGGTGTCTGGCAGGACTCCTGGGTTCGCTATGACACCTTTGACTCGCTGGTGCCCGGAATGGACTCCATCTATGACACCCACGTCGGCAATCTCGCACCAGAAATCGGCATCGCCCGCATCTACGCTTCGACCATCGGCAGGCAGGACTCGCTTATCAAACTTTACCTTGCCCGCTGCCATCAGTATCGCACCGGCGGGCTCACGGTTAGCGACCGCGCGCTCGTGTATATTGATGATGATTGGACCCCATGGTCCCAGGAATGGAATAGCTATGTTGGTTATCTCTATCCCCAGCGCGTCTTTATCGCCGACTCTGAACAGACCAGGATTCGTGACTACAAGCCCAGGCTTGACTCGGCTGCCTATCAGTGGATTCAACTCTGCGCCCATTCCTGGCCTGGTGGTCATGCGATGAAATACAACCACGGTCAGAACTGGGACTGGTTTTATGCCGAGTCAATCCCCAGAATAAACCCTGAAGCCTGCTTTTACAATTTGTTTGCCTGTTCCAATGCCCGATTTATTGAGCACGGCTATTGCGGTGGCAGATATGTGTTTCAGTCTACCAGTGGCTTGGGCGCGATTGGCTCAACCAAGACCGGCTCAATGCTTGAGTTTCAGGATTTTTATTACCCTCTGAGTAACAACTACTCCCTTGCCAGGGCATTTTTTTACTGGTTTGCCCAACGGGCTCAGGGCGGATTTACCCCTCAGGAGCGTTCCTGGTTTTACGGAATGTGTCTGATTGGCGATGGACTTTTGAAGCCCCGCTTTTCTGTGCCGGTTGCGGAAAATCAGAGCGCATCAACCCACCCCTCGTTCTCAAATAGCACCATCATCCGCAACCAGCTCTATTTCAGTGAACGCTCCGGGCTTCTCCTTGACAAGACCGGCAGGGTTGCTGCCGAAATTTGCGATGGTGAGAATAACCTAAGATTTTTGCCTGCAGGTGTCTATTTCTTGAAAATGACCGAGGATTGGGGACCGAAGACCGAGATGACACCGATTATCATCATCCATTAACCGGCAATGCGCCGGCTGATTTTTCCCCTCCTAACACTTCTCTTCTGCCTCCATTCTTCCCTGCCAGTTCGATTCTGCCGCGAAGAAGTAACAATAACCATTCATTCCGGCTTTGTTGAGGTTGAGGGCAAATACCACATCAAATCTCGGGCAAAAAACCGTATTCTGATTGAGTTCTTTTATCCATTTCCAATTGACCCAACCCATCCCTTTCCTGACTCGATCGCCATTCCCGGGTACCAGTTCACACTCGGTGATTCCGGCTTGCTATTCCAGATGCGTTTTGAACCGGGAAAGGAGGACTCATTTTCGGTTTATTACCGCCAGCCGATAAAAGAAAACTCCTGCCGCTATATTGTTACCACTACCAGACGCTGGCAGGAGCCGATTGACCTTGCCCGCTTCATTATTCACATTCCGCTCCGATTTCAGGATGCCCGGCTCAATTATTCCTTTGATAGCAACATAACCCAGGATAGCGTCACTACCTATTTTCTTAACTTCTGCCGTTTCTATCCTAAAAAGGACATCATCATTAACTGGCGCGAATAACCATTATCGTACCAGGAGCAGTTTTCTCAAACCCCTGCCTTTTTCCTCTTTGATAAAATAGACCCCGGGCGCAAGAACTTTATCAAACTCCCTAACTATTCTGCCGCCTGCATCAAAAATGGTCCCCGGGTATTGGGTCATTATTTCCTCATTGCTTTTTATAACCGTTGCGCAACCGCTGATTTGTTGCTTATTACCGGTTTCCTCTTCGGCTATCGCCTCAAGTGAGATGTGAATGTTAATGCCGCTCACCGCCTCGCTGTAGCCCACCTCAACCGATTCGGGCCAGGCAGCGGTAAGGGTTCCGTGTTCCTCGGTGTAAACCTCGACCCAAACCCGGAACTTGCCGGTACCGAGACCGGGAATTTCGTATTGGTAAGGACG
>CAZNRV010000222.1:0-3462 GCA_964575495.1 uncultured bacterium | reverse complement strand
TCGGCCTGTTCTGTTCAATCCTCAAACAGGATAAAAGGAAAGGGCGGGTGAAAGGATGATGGAATTCAAGGAAAAAGAGCCTTGGAAAGGGCAGAACAAGGAAAAGGGAAAAGGCCGGGTTAAAGACCGCTAACCGGGCTCTGAACAGAATACTGACAAAGGCTTGAAAACAGCCACTGATAAAGAGCGGCTGAAGGGCTTAAGCACAGGCTATGACAAAAGGCTCTTATCAGAGCGGTTCAGAGGGCTTGAATAGGGCTTCTTAAAATGGCGGTGAAAAGAACCTAAAATAGGTCATAGGAACTACCCAGGGGGTAACCCCCTACTAAGGGGTGGGGAAATTCTGGCATTTTTGCTAACTATATGACAGAAAAAGGGTTAAACAGGGTAATAAACAAAGGAAAAACGGGCGAATATGGTGGTTTTTAACCCCTTTGTTTTAGCTGACCTTAACCAAGCCATTGAAAATCAATATGATAGCCATTTGTTCAATTTCTTTCTGATTTGCAGGGTAAGGCTTTAGCAGTGCTTATAGATTAATTTGCCCTGCCTTCGGCAGAGTCTCGCAATAACCTGAATCGAGTCTCCTGCATCGCAAATATATATTAGCTTTTCCAATTTACACAAAATTCTTAACTTCACCATATTGCTTTTGTTCTATCAAATGTTATAATTCATCTAATGAGTAATCGTTCTAAGGTTGCAGTTCTTTTTACCAGACCGGAGACGGTTCTGAATGATTATCGCCGGCTGATCAAATTGGCTGAGGCGGATAGGTATCTGAAGTTAGGTGCTACCACGATTCTTAAAGACAATATCTCTTGGCATTTTCCGATGCCTTCGGCAAACACAACGCCGTGGCAATTAGAGGGAACAATTCTGGGCTTGAAGGATTTGGGTTATTCTGACCTGACGGTGGTGCAGAATAAGACGGTGGTGATTGATACGCATAGGGGCGAGGATTTGAACCGTTATGTGCCCATCTTTCAGAGGTGCGGTCTGAAGGTGCTTTACAATTTTAAGGATACTGATATGAAGTGGATTCCGTTTAAGCCAAAGGCGCGGATGCTGGCGCTGGACCATATCTATCCTGAGGGATTAAGAATTCCGGATTACTTTGTGGGCAAGAATATCGTTCATCTGCCCACGGTGAAGTGTCATATCTATACCACAACGACCGGTGCGATGAAGAATGCGTTTGGCGGGCTTTTGTCAACCCATCGGCATTATACCCATACCTGGATTCACGAGACCCTAGTTGACCTGCTGGCGATTCAAAAGGAGATTCATCCGGGGATTTTTGCGGTGATGGATGGAACAACCGCGGGCAATGGTCCGGGTCCGCGGACTTTGAAGCCGGTGGTGAAGAATGTGATTTTGGCCTCAGCCGACCAGGTGGCGATTGATGCGATTGCGGCAAAGATGATGGGTTTTGACCCTTTGTCAATCAAATACATCAGGCTGGCTACTGAATTGGGTTTGGGGGTTGGTGACCCGAAGGAGATAGAGGTTGTCGGTGATGACATCTCAAATGAAAACTGGGGGTTTGAGGTCGGTTTTTCATTCCATCGGTTTTTGGGCTGGCTTTCCTGGTATGGTCCAACAAGGGTTTTGCAAAAGCTTATCTTCCGGACCTGGCTGGTCAATATCCCGATTTTCGTCTCTGAGTTCAATCACGACTTTATCCACTGGCCTTTGAAGGAGCGGAAGGTTTTTGAGCGCTGGAAAAAAGAGACCGGCTGGGGCAAACTTTTTCAGGAATATGAGCAGAAGGGCTGTCTTTTGGTGTGAACTGATTCACAATTGATAGTTAATAGTTCCGCAGTCAGGGACGAGAAGCAGAGAATTAGAGAGTTAGGGAAGTGATGCTGGTAGCCTGGCTTTTGGCAATTGGCGCGCTCGGGCTTTCAGCCCAACTGGTTTTGCTGCGCGAGCTTTTTGCGGTTTTTGCCGGGAACGAGCTTTCTGCCGGGGTCTTCCTTTCATTCTGGCTTGTCTGTGAGGGTTTGGGTGCGTGGTTTTTGGGCAGGTTGTCAGCGCGCATCAAGGGGAAGGAAGAGGGCTTTTTATTCTGGCTCGGGCTTTTTTCCACGCTTGTTTCGGTTCTTGGCGTGATGGCGGTGACTTTTTTTAGAGTGGTTCTTGGGCTTTTGCCTGGTGAGGGTTTGAACCTTTTTAGCCTGATTTTGGTGGCGGGTGCGGTTGTTTTGCTGCCGGCGGCGAGCCATGGCGGGCTTTTTGTGCTCGGTGCCGCGCTTTATTCGAGGTTTGAGTCCGGGACAGGTGTCAGGAGTGCGTATCTTTATGAGGGTTTGGGAACGGTTGCAAGTGCGGTGCTGTCATATTTTCTCTTGCTTTCGAGGATACCGGGTTTAGGGATTGTGGCGCTTTTTGCCGGGCTATTTTTGGTTGTTTTGGGTTTCTGGCAGGGCGGGTTTTTAAAAAGGTGTTTTTTAATCGGGCTGGGCGCGCTCCTTTTTGCATTTAGTGTCGGACCGGCAGGCGAAGTGGAGAGATGGCTTGAGGCAAGGGTCTGGCAGGGTCAGATGGTGTTAGGTGTCAGGGAATCTGGTTATGGCAAGGTTGTGAGTTTGGAAAGACAGGGACAGAGGCTTTTGCTTTATGACGGGGTCGGGGTGATGAATGTGCCGGTAGTAGATTTGGGCATTATTGAGCAATTTGTTGGTGTGCCGATGCTATTGCACCCTGCGCCGAAAAGGGTTTTGGTCCTGGGGCAGGGTCTGGGAGGAATTGCTGCCGAGGTGCTGAAATGGGATGTGGAGAAGGTTAAGGTTGTGCAGATTGACCCAATCCTGATTGATGAAATCAGGCGGGCAGGCGGCAGTCTGGTTGAGAAGGAGTTTGGGGACCCGAGGTTAGAGGTGGTGGTTTTTGACCCGCGAAGGTTTCTTGCCGATGCGAAGGACAGTTTTGATTTGATTGTCTTGACACCGACAGCTCCAGACAATCTGAGCGCAAACCGGCTTTTCAGCGAGGAGTTCTTCAGGCTGTGTGCGGCACGGCTGAGGGCAAACGGGATTTTTGTGACGAGGACACCGGGTTCAACAGAGAATCTTCAGTTAGAGGCAGGGGCAATTCTGGGATTGAGAATTGCGGGGCTGAGCCGGGTTTTCCCCAGGGTAGTGCCAATCGGGCTTGACCTGCCGATTGTGGTTGCCTCAACACACGGTTTGGAGTTAAAGCCTGAGAGCCTGAGTGTGCGGTTGAGCCGGAAGGGGATGGATTTGACGGTTCTGACCCCGGTTTATCTTGCGAGTCTGTTAGAGCCGTTTCGGCAGGAGGCTTTTCTAAAGAGGGTAATAGTGAGCGGTGAGATTAACCGCGACCTGAAGCCAAGCGAACTTTTCTTTAATATGGTGCGGGAGGGAAAACGCACCTCTGGATTTTTCGCAAGACTTTACGCCCGTTTGCCCAGGGTTGCTAAAGTATGGCTCCTGGTCG
>CAZNRV010000221.1:0-14292 GCA_964575495.1 uncultured bacterium | reverse complement strand
GTTAAATACTACACTTATAGTATATAACTGGTCCGAATTTTAATCAATTCCCTAATTTTATTATACTCAAGACCTGTTTAGAAATCGTTGGAATAAATGTTTTAATGCAAGGATTTTTTAGGCGGGTTAAATTCAATAAATATTTATATTTCAATGACTTAACAGCATGGAACTGGTGCTTATAAGCCTTATTGACTTTTTACTAATTTTGACTCCTTTTTCATATATCAATTAACCAATAGTTAACCTATCTTTCGTAACCCGCCCGGTTTTATCCGGGTCTTTTTCAATGCGGAGAGAGTGGCACACCAACCAGTATATCCTATCCCGGTCGCAGCCATATATCCATTTATTTACTATATTATTATATACCCCCTAAGCATCCTGTCAAGAAAAATCTTTGGGTTCCTTTTTGGGTCTTTTTTCCTTAAAGGAGTAAAGGGGGAATGTTTTAAACCCATCTGGGTTGTGTCTTAAAAACAACCGCGCAAGTCATTTGCGAAGAAGTGAGAAGACCTAATTTTAAGGTCGGGTGGAAATAACCCGGGTGATAACCCCCCGGGTAAAATTGAATTTTGGTTAAGTTGCGAAGGTGCGAACCTTCACGGATTTTTTTAATAAGAGTTTTGTGTATTTTTATATACACTTAGGCTGAGAGGAATCAGAATCAGGAAAAAACAGCGGCGGGTTAGGCTTATTCTGTTTCTGCGGACTCTTCCTCTTCTTTTTCCTCAGGGACATCGGTGATGAGAACCGCTGCGGCAACAACAGTTGTCCAGAGTCCGTTTTTGTTGCCAATTGCGCTCTGGGTGATGTTCTGGGTGCGGACGATTTCTCTGGCGATTTTCCAGATTTCCTTGCGCTTGTCATAACTCAAGTCCGGGTCAAAGGGGACGCCCAGAGTGGTGGCAAGCATCTGCGCAGCAAGGTCTTCAGCATAGTCGCCCGCCCTTTCCTCGCGCTCGCCAAAGGAGTGGTATTCAGAAAGGTAGCCATAGCGGGAGGGGTCTTTGGGAATGGCGATGCCAATTGAGGCGGAGATGAGCCGGTGCGGTTCGTTGGTGGCGTTGTCGCTCATTACCGCAAAGATTATCTGACCGGGCTTCAGGAGGTTGAGACCGCGGGTGCGCGAGATGATGCGACAGTAGGGCGGAAAGATTGATGAGACCCGGACAAGGTTGAAGGGCGCAATGCCGGCATCTCGCAGGGCTGCCTCAAAACTGGCAAGCCTTTCCCGATGCAGACCAACGCCTTTGGTGAGAAAGACATATCTGGGCAAGATGGTCATTTTCCCTCCTTAAAAGAAAAAGTGGAGCAGACCAGATTTGAACTGGCGACCTCCAGAGTGCGATTCTGGCGCTCTCCCAGCTGAGCTACTGCCCCAGTAAAATCAGGCAATGGCGCAGGCTTCAAAGCCGCACGCTCCAGTTTCTGCGCCGACAACTAATCCGGCGGTAATTCAGATTCATTAACTTCACCTGCGCATCAATTGTAAGTCGCAGTTTTTCTTTGTCAACAGGAAAATTGTGATGGTGATTTTATTGACAGGGATAATGGGAGGGTATAATTAATATTAGTAGTAGTTGCTGGTACTAAGGAGGCATATATGAAGGCGTTGATGGTTGTTTGTCTGTCAGTTTTACTGAGCGCGCCGGTTTATGCGCAATACGAGTTCGGCGTTGTCTGTTCAACCGATGTGCCTTTTGCTACCGGTCCGAATAACAGCCACAAACTGGCTTTTCGTTATGAACTGCTTTTTCCGCACAGGGATACGGTTGCACTAATTTTTCAGTCTTCGGAAAGTATCTATCAATGCATATCAGGTGGTGCGAATGTCTGGTCAAGACCGGTTGCGCTTTATCCGGGTTCTGACCCGGGAATTACCTTTGGCAAGGACGGTGACCGGCACCTTGTTTGGCAGATGGTTGATACCAACGGCACATTGAATATCTTTTACCGCAATCTTGAGTTCAGGATGGTGCCGGTGAATGTGAGCTCTTCGGATTATAACTGCTTTCATCCGGATGTTTTTGCTGACAGCACGGGCGTTGCTCATATTGTATGGGAAGAAGGCGAGATAAGCCCGCAGATATGGTATCGGACTGCGAATGAAGGCGGTGTGGTTGGCGAGCGGTTTCGGGTTTCATCAGACAGCCTTGCTGAGTGTCGGTTGCCGGCAATTGAGCGGTTCAGTAATGGGATTTGTGTCGTCTGGCAACAGGTTGATACTACCCAGAGCCTTGCTTATAAGATAATGAGGCGCAGGCAGGTGAATGGTGTCTGGCAACAGGAGGAGGTGCTTGGGGAGCAAAATGAGCCTTTGAGCCATCCCGCACTTGACTTTGGAACTGATGATGAGGGCTTTTCCGGTGGCTGGGATAAGGTTGTCAGCGGCAATTATGAGGTGCAATTTTATGGGGGCAATGGGGGTGGTTATTTAACAGGAGGTGCTTCAACTGCGCCGGTCTTGACAACGATGGGTGATGTCTGGTCCTATCTTTTCTGGCAGGAGGATTCCTTTGGCAGGAAGGACATCTTTACCCATTTCTACTACTTTATGACCGGCTGGTCATCCCCAGGCTCGGTGCGGAATATCTTTCAGATTAATGAGCAGGTTTATGCGCCCAATTGTCTTGGTGCGCTTTTGGTCTGGACCCAGGGCGACACGGCACCTTATAAGGTGATGTGGGGGTTCTTCAACTACCCGATCGCTGTGAGTGAGCAGACGGGCAAAAGACAGGCGGGGATGAGCGGTGCGACCGTTCTTGGCAATTTTCTCAGTTTGCCCGCTTCAGTCGGATGGGAATCCCCTCCGATGCTACTTGACATCTCGGGCCGAAGGTTGATGGAACTTCATTCCGGCACAAATAATGTCAGCCACTTAACGTCGGGTGTGTATTTTATCAAAGGAACTTCAGCAATCAGCCGGGTTTTGATTCTGAGATAGGAGGAATTGGGCGATTGACTTGGCGCCGTTAAGCGGGTATTGGTTCCAGCCGGAATAAACCATCTGGGTAAGTCTGCCTGTCCGGCGATGTTCATTAATGGTTGAGCCGAAATTTTTGGGTTCTTGCAGGGGCAGGCAGACACCTTTTTCATAAGCAAACCAAAAGTTTCCCCGGGCAAATGGTCCGATATGAGGCAGAAGGGCAAACAGGGGCAAACCAAGACCTATCGCCCAGTTGGTTCGTTCGTGGGCAGCGGCAACAAAGAGGTCAATCCGAGAAAAAAGTTCAGCAGTTTTTAAGTTTTCTTCCTGGCGGGAGTTGAAGACCAGGGCTGACGGTAGCACTTTTGCCTTGGTTTTGTTAGTTCCGGCAAAGATAATTACCCGGTGGCCGGCATTAAGGGCAGACTCAGCAGCGGTGACGATTGCGCGCAGATGAGGCAGAGGATAGGCGCCAGAGGTAAAGAAGGCGATGGTCAAAGGCTCTTTTGATGAGTATCTTTGCAGGCGGATTTTAAAGGACGATTCGGCAACAGGGAGGAGTTCAGGCTCAATTACCAGACCGGTGATAAACAGGGCATCAGGTTTTACTCCGAAGGCTTGGAGCAGTTTAGCGGTGTATTCAAGCGGGACAAATGTGTGCCAGGCACTTGGCACAGCAGCAGTTTTTGGTGCGGCGATTTCTCCGTGGATGTAGGCAACCTTGCAGACCGGTGCTAATAGATGGGCAAGAAGCGGATGGTCAACAAGGATGATGCCCTGATAATTGTGAAAACGGGCGCGCAGACCAGAGTCCAAAAGAGAAAGTTCGGTCTTTGAGGGTGTTGCGCCTTTTCTTGAGAGGTTGTAAAGCGCGGTGAAGAGGCCACCTTTGGCACCAAGATGATATGCCTGGCGCGCCAGTGTCCAGCCAAAGCCTGAAGGGATAATTTTTTTCACAGCAGGCAGGTAAGAGAGCACTGAATCAAGGTAATTGGGATGTCCCCTGCCGATTTCAGAACAGATGGCAATTAAAGAAAGTGTTTGTTTCAGCAAGAGATATGGTAAAGAAAAAATGGTCGTGGTCAAACTAAAGACGGATTGTTATGGCTTGAGAAATACCATTAACAGCCCCACCCCTCATTCCGAGCGAAGTCGAGGAATCTGGCAGGCGGATGTGAATTTGATAGATTTTCAGGCCCTACCCCGGGGTTCGCCGGATAGCGATTTTTCAGGTAGTTCTTTAATTAAAATGGAAGGGGTTTTGAGATTTTTGGTCAGGGCTGAAGCTGGGGCAAAGGGGCTTTTTTCTTTACATCGGGTCAGGTTTTGCTGATAATTTAGTCTAATGTGGTTTGATGATTTGAGTCCACCTGAAGAGGGGACAAAGCCAAAGGGTAAAGCCCGGGAATATATCCGCAGGCTCTGGCCCTTCTTTTCACCTTATTTGCGCAGGGTAATCGCTGCGGGTGTGCTGGTGCTCGTTTTCAGCGGACTATCAATTCTGGGTCCGGTTCTTTTGAAGCGGGCGATTGATGTAAATATTGCCCAGGGTGATATGCGCGGTCTCGGGCTGACATCGCTCATTTATCTCGGCACGCAGGCGGGGATGCTTTTCTCGCTTTATTTTCAGATGGTGTGGCTGGCACAGGTTGGTGAGAAAGGGGCAGCAGATTTAAAGCAGGCGCTTTTTGAGCATATTTTGAGACTGCCGATGTCATTTTTTGACCGGCATCCGACTGGAAAACTGATTTCCCGGGTTGAGAGCGATACCGAGGCTTTGAAGATGCTTTTTACCAGGACATCTGTGGTTTTGGTGCAGAGCGGGCTTTTGCTTTTGGGGATGAGTGTGATTATGGGTTTGACCTCCTGGCGGCTTTTTCTTTTGGTGGCGGTGCTTTTGCCGCCATTTGTCATAGCATTCTATTTTTTCCAGAGGAAGGTGAGACCGGTTTATCTTGGGGTGAGACGGGTTGTTGCCGATATCAACAATCTAATGCTCGAGGCGCTGAAAGGGCTGCCGGTGATTCAGGTGTTCTGTCAGGAGCGGACTTTTGTCCAGAGGATGGATGAGTTCAATCGCAAGAAGTTTGCCGGTGAGGTGCGGGCTTCTTATCTGTGGTATGCGGTTTGGTTTTTAGTTGACTTTGGCGAGGTTATTGCCATCGGGCTGGTTTTGAGTGCGGGCGGTGTCTGGGTCTTGAAAGGGGTATTGACAATTGGCGGGCTGGTGCTTTTCATTTCCTATATCAGCCAGTTGTTTTCACCACTGCGGACAATCTCGGACCAGATTAATGTGATCCAGCGGGCTTTTGCCTCAGCAGAGAGGACATTGCAGATTCTTGATGAGGCGCCGGAAGAGGATGGGAAGATTAAGGGCGCGCTTGTCCTATCCCAAAGGATTGCGTTGAGTGGTGTTGATTTTTCGTATGATGAAGACGAACCGGTTCTGAGGGATATTAATCTTGAGATAAAAAAGGGCGAGAAGGTGGCACTGGTTGGGGAAACCGGGGGCGGCAAGACCTCAATTGTGAGCCTGCTGCTTAAGTTTTATCTGCCGCAAAAGGGGAAGATAACATTTGACCAGAATGAACTCAGTGATATTGACCCGAAGAGTTGGAGAAGGGTTATCGGGTTTGTGCCCCAGGAGGTGATAGTTTTTCCTGGCACGGTTCTGGATAACCTGCGGATGTTTGATGAGCGGATTTCATTTGAGCAGGTTAGTTCAGCGGCAAAGAGGGTGCGGATTGATCAGACCATCAGGCGGTTTGAAAGGGGTTATGAGACGGTGCTAACTGAAGGCGGGGCGAACTTTTCTTTGGGGGAGCGGCAGCTTTTGGCATTTGCCCGGGCGCTAGTGCGCGACCCGCAGATTTTGATTCTTGATGAGGCGACATCAGCGGTTGACCCGCAAACTGAGAGTTTGATTCAGGAGGGTCTGAAGGAGCTTTTGAGGGGCAGAACCGCAATCATCATTGCGCATCGCCTGGCAACTGTGCAAATGGCAGACCGTTTGGTTGTTGTGCACAAGGGCAGGATTGCTGAACAGGGAAATCATGAGGAGCTTTTAGCCCGGGATGGTATCTATTCAAGGCTTTACCGGCTGCAGTTTGTGAGCGGGGGATGAAGGTGAAAGGAACAGCAGTTAAGGCAAAGAAAAAAAACGGGCTCGGGGTTGTTTTTGATTTCTGGCAAAGGCACAAAATTCTGGCATTAGCACTTTTTTTCTTCACCGCCCTGAGCGGCGTGGTTGCGGTTGCCTTTCCTTATTTGCTGCGTCTGATTATTGATGGCGTCAGGCAGGAGATTACCCAGAGAAAACTGATTGGTTATGTTTTGCTCCTTACCGGTTTTGGAGTAGTGCGCGCGGCTGCCAGTGTGATTTTGCCGTTTTTCAGGGGCAGAACCAATGAGTGGTTTCAATGGGAGGTGCGCACAAGGGTTTTTCAGGAGATTTTGGGCAAGGGTCTTAGCTGGACAAATCGGTTTCCGAGCGGTGATGTGGTTGAGCGGCTTGACCATGACCTGCAGGAACTTTCCTGGTTTTCCTGCTCAGGGGTTTTCCGTTTTGTAGATGCCTGTCTTTTGGTGATTTTTACGCTGATAATGCTTTTTAAAATGCATCTGATGTTGACGCTGGTGGTGATGGTGTCATCAACTTTAGGGGTTTTTGGCTGGCTCAGGGCAGGTCCAAGGATATATTCCTGGTTTATGAAATGGCGGGAGAAGATCGCTGAGATTAATAATCAATTGCAGACGGCATTTACCGGTATCAGGCTAATAAAGGCATATGTTACGGAAAACCGGCTTGCGCGCGAGTTTCGCAGGACATTGAATGAGCGGGTGAAGGTGGCGGTGAATGAGGCACGCCAGGAGTCAAAGATTCAGGTCTTCTATATGACGATTGGGCAGGTGGCGATGCTGGCGGTTTTGTGGATTGGTGGAATTCAGGTGATTGGCAAGAGTTTGACGCTTGGTGAGTTTGTGGCGTTTAATGCCTATCTTTTGATGCTTTTGCCGCCGATGTTTGACATCGGTAACCTGTTCGTTACAGGAAAAAGGGCAGGCGGTGCTGGCGAGAGGATTTTAGAGCTAATTGAGTATCAGGAAAAGATAGTTGCTGGACCCGGGGCAAGAAAGCCTGAATATGGCGAGTTGAGACTGGAACGGGTAAGTTGCGGTTATGGAGAGCACAAGGTGCTTAAGGATGTAACAATGGTATTTCCCAAGAAGAGCCGAATTGGAATTGCAGGAACTGTGGGTTCGGGAAAGAGCACGGTCCTGCGGCTTATCCTGCGGCTGATTGAACCTGATGCCGGCAGGGTGGCGTTAAATGGAACCGATGTCAGAGATTTTGAGATTTTCGGCTATCGCCGGCTTTTCGGTTATGTGCCCCAGGAACCAACACTCTTTTCAGATAGTTTGAAGAACAATATCCTCTTTGGCAGAAATGTGGATGAGGAGAGGTTAGGATGGGTTGTTGAGCTGGCACAATTGAAAAATGAGGTGGCGGAGTTTGCTCAAGGTCTGAATGAGATTTTGGGTGAAAGGGGAACAGGGCTTTCTGGTGGTCAAAAGGCAAGGGTGGCGATTGCCCGAGCGCTTTTGGAAATGCCACCATTTGTTTTACTTGATGATGCCACTTCTGGTATTGATGCCGATACCGAGCAACTGTTCTTTGAGCGTTTGTTTAAGGAGCTTGAGGAAAGGACAATCATAATTGTTTCGCACCGGCTCAAGGTGCTTTCACTCTGCGACTTAATCTACTGCCTTGAACAGGGTGAACTTAAGGAACAGGGGACTCACGAGGAGCTTTTAGAAAAACAGGGGCTTTATTTCCGGCTCTATGAGCGCCAGATGCTCAAGGAGGAATTGGAGCGGATGTAGAGAAATTGATTTTGTCAGCGGCATTGCTAAAATAAGTAGATGGTAATTGTATATATCCTGCTTTCTATAGCAAATTTTTCCTACTTACCAGTTCAAGCAAACATCGGTTATTCCCTTAATAAACCTACAATTGCCAATCTCACGGCAAGCAGACTGGCCATTACCAGCGATGCCTTTTTAATTGGCGTATCTTTGTATGGGGTAGAAGGATTCTTTAATGAACGAAGGGAAGGGAAAATGCTGGTTGGCCGAGATTCTTTAGATTTGGTAATCCGTTATAGAACCCCATTTTCTTGGTTGGTATTTACTGGCGAAACTTATCCGATTAAGAAATTTCCCCTCTTTATAAAGATAGAAGGTTCTGCCTGGGCGAATCGGGAGAGAGCAAGTTGGCTAGAGGCGACGAGAATAGCGCCAGATATATGGTATGAGTATTTCGTTTACGAGTTGCAGCCTTCAATTTATGGCAAGGTATCTATAGGTGCCACACCTATACGGGTAATAAATTCTGATATTACATTAGAGATTGGGTGTTTGTATCTCAAATATCCATCAATTGAGGAGAAAAATATAAAGACATCATTTAGCCAATTTTATATCTCGGTGGGCACAAAATTCCTTAATAAGAACTCGGGTGATAATCTCCCTTGGGAAACGGCTATTTCCACAGGGATAGATGCCACCTCAATAGGTATTTTTGGGCTGTCCTGTGCTGATAAGGACGATAATGTGAAGGATTGGCAGCTGATAACTCTCGGCTCTCTGGGCACACTTGCCGGTGCCTCTTCAGGTTGGCTCCAGAATTTCATAAAAAACAAATGGTTGAAACCTGAGGATGAAGGTTTTAGTTTGTTGATTAAAAAAGTGGCGGTAGGGTTGCTGTCCGGAACTGCCTATGAACTGACGATGATTGCTGGATATAGTGTTGTTGCCCGTAATTGGCCGAGCGGTGGCGACTATATGGTTCGTGACCTTACCTATCTGTTTTTAGTAGGAATAGGCGGTTTAGGACATCTAACAACAAGCATAATATTTTAATCATATCCGGGTGTGGGCAAAGAACTCCTTTTTCAGCCGAGCCATCAGTTCAGGGCGGCGGTCATAAAGCCGGTGTGGTTTGCGGGGTCTGTGGTTGGCAAGGGCGTAATGGGTAAAGAGTGGCAGGGCAACAGTGGCGTCAAGGTAGCAGACAATGGCATCAGGCAAGCGGTTCGGGTCAACCTTGCCCCAGGACACCGCCTCGTGCGGGGTGGCACCGGAAAGCCCGCCGGTATCAGGTCGGGCATCGGTGAACTGAATGAAGTAGTCCTGACCAACATCCCTTAACATCAGGATCTCCTGAATCTGCGGTTCGGTCTGGAGCATAAAGTTCTTGGGTGAGCCGCCGCCAACAAGGACAACCCCGGATTTGCCACCAGAGCGTTTGGCATAAAGGACATAGGAGGTGGTTTCGTTGACATCAATTGAAGGGTTGATGCGCAGTTTCAAGCCCTTGAGCTCCAAGCCGGCAATGTTCATACCGATGGTTGAGTCGCCAGGCGAACTGGTGTGAACCGGCACGCCATACCGGTAGGCAGCGGCAAGAATCGATACCTCTTTGAGTGAGTTTTTTCCCTCCCATGCGGCAGCATATTTTCCAAGATAATGATAGAATTCAGCGGTGCCCATCTCCTTCTGGAATTCGGGCTGAATGAGGATGGAGCGGAGAATATCATCGGTGGCACATAGGCAGTCGGTATAGCCAAGAAAGATATCGTAAATCCGGACGATGTCGTTTTTGCGCAGGTCAGCATCGTCAACCGCTGGTGAGCCAACATATAAGGGAAAGTTGAATGCAAAGTGGAGGTCGTGGTACATATTGGCGCCGGTGGCAACAATCCAGTCAATAAAGCCGGCTTTGATTAAAGGGACGATACAGGAACAGCCCAGACCCGCGGGTGTCAGCGCACCGGCGAGGGACATACCGATAATTGTCTTGGGTTTGAGCATTTTCTGAACAAAGAGTTCAGCTGCTTGGTGCAGACGGGCTGAGTTGTAAGCGAGGAAGGTTTCTTCAATGATACTTGGCAGTTTTTCCTTGCCGGTAATGCCATTGGGTAGAATCCTTTTGCCCGATAGATACATCTTTTTGTGTGGGGTGCGCCTTTTGCGCAGCCAGTCCGGCAGTTCGCTCAAATCCTCACGGTGACGATAATCCTTTTTCATTTTGCCTCCTTAGGGAATAAAAATGGTTTTTGGTGGTGGAATGCCGTTGAAATTAGTGGCATGGGCAATGGAGTAGGCACCGATGTTTTCGGCGAAGAGTAAATCACCCAGTTCGAGTTCGGGCAGTTCTTCAGCGGTGGAAATGATGTCAAGTGAATCACAGGTGGGGCCGGCGAGGGTGGTGAGCTGAGTGGGTCCTTTTTTTAGAGCCTGGAACTGGTATTTACAGTGGTCAAAAACAGTTCCAGAAAGTGCACCGTAAACGCCGTCATCAAGGTAGTACCAGTGTTTATTATTGCGGATGGACTTACCAACAACCGAGAGCAAGAGGAAACCGGCAGGTCCGACCAGCGCCCGCCCGGGTTCGGCAATTATGCGCACATCATCGTTAAACAGGCGGGAAAGTTCCATATTTAAAGCCGGCGCCATCTGGGCAAACCAGTCCTCATCGGTTTCAAAGTGGCGAATCGGGAACCCGCCACCGATATCAACTAATGTCAGATTTAACCCCTTGGTTTTGCCCTCGGTGATAATCATCTTGGTCAACTCTAAGGCGTCAAGGTAGTTGTTGCCCTGGGTGCACTGCGAGCCGACATGGAATGAGACCCCAACCGGCTCCAGACCCAGTTTCTGCGCCTTCAAAAGCAAGGAAAGGGCATCAGCAGGTTCGGCACCAAACTTGAGCGAGAGTTCAACAACCGAACCGACATTGGGCACCTTGAGGCGAACCAGCACCCGTGCCTGAGGTGCGTAGCGGGCAATCTTGTTCAGTTCATACTCAGAGTCAAAGGTCATCAGCCTGACCCGGTGCCGGGCTGCATATTGAATGGCAGCGGTCCGTTTGATCGTGTTGGCAAAGACCAGCCTTTCGGGTTCGACACCGGCATTAAGGACCCATTGAATCTCGGGTTCGGAGGCGACATCAAAACCGCAGCCCTGAAGGGCGAGGGTTTTTATCACCTCAGGGTTGGGGTTAGCCTTGACCGCATAAAAGGGTTCAACCCGGGGCAGGAGTCTCTTGAACCGGTTGAGCTGGGCTAAAAGCAGGGTGCGGCTGATAATAAAGAGCGGGGTGCCGTGTTTTTTTGCCAGCCGGGGCAGGGAGGCCCTGAGTTCCTTCAAATATAACTTGTTGTTGTTAAGCCTTTTTTTCACGCCTCAATTATTGCCAAATCTATCCGCGGGTCAAGCATCAACAGGCTCGTTAATCAGAACTGCCGCGCCGTTAATCCGGCTCTCTTTGACCGTTAGGAGCGCATCATTTGCCTGTTCAAGCAGAAAGGTGGCAACAGTTGTCTTTAAAGGGATTTCACGCGCGAGGCTTAAAAGTTCAATCACATCCTGACGGGTGCTGTTGGTAACTGAACACAGGGTCCGTTCCTCGTAGAGCAGCGGATAGGGTAAGGAGGGAATTGGGCTCATATGAATGCCGGCAAGGGTAAGTCTGCCGCCCTTGTCAAGATGGGAAAGTGCTAAAGGGACCAGTTCACCAGCCGGGGCAAAGATAACCCCGGCGTCAATTTTGAATGGCGACGTTTCCTGAGCAGTGCCGACCCAGTCGGCACCAAGTTCCCGGGCATGTTCTTGATGGACCTTTGCCCGGGTGAATACCGCAACCCGGCAGTGCCAGTATTTTAGGATTTGCAGACAGATATGGGCAGATGCACCGAACCCGTAAAGTCCGACATTATCACCCGGTTTTATCGCTGCCTTTTTCAGACTCCGGTATCCGATAACACCGGCACAGAGCAAAGGGGCAAGGTTGGCAATTGGAACATCTTCAGGCAGGGGATAACAGAAACCGGACTTGACCAGAGTATATTCGGCATAGCCGCCGTTATGGTGAAAGCCGGTGAAACGGATATTGGCGCAGAGGTTCTCCATCCCGTTCCGGCAGTAATGGCATTTTCCGCAGGTTGAACCCAGCCAGGGGATGCCAACCAAAGTGCCGGTTTCCGGTTCGGTTACATCTTGACCGCTTTTGTCAACCAGACCGACAATCTCGTGGCCGACGATTAAGGGCAGTTCGGGTGGCTTGATGTCACCCTCAATTATGTGCAGGTCGGTGTGACACACGCCACAGGCAAGGGTTTTTATCCGGATTTCACCGGGCCCGGGCTCGGGCACAGGCAGTTCGGTCAGGCGCAGAGGCTTTGTCTCCAGGGGTGCGGTTCTTTCTAAGAGTAGCGCCTTCATCAAATCTAATTACACCAAAAAATTTCGGACAGGGCAAGTCTGTCGCTCTTGACAGCCGGTTCGGTCAAGGTTAATTTTTAAAAGAATCTAAACAAAGGAGTAAGGTATGGAGAAGAAAAAAATTGCCCTTTTTGCCTTTAATTCTGACCCGGTGGTCTTTGCCCACTGTCTATTGAACGCCCTGAATATACAGGCAAGGGGCTGGGAGGTAAAGGTGATAATTGAGGCTGATGCAACCAGGCAGGTTTCGCTATTGCGCAATGAGACCAAGCCTTTTGCCCCTATCTGGCAGAGGGCAAAAAACGCCAAACTGATTGATTGCGTGTGCCGGGCTTGCGCGCAGAGGAATACGATTGTGCCTGCAGTTATTGAGCAGGGACTGCAACTGTGGGACGAGATGGAAGGCCATCCCAGTATTGCCCGATATATTGAGCAGGGGTTTGAAGTGATGATTTTCTGATGAGTAAGAGTCCGTTTGACCAACTGGCAGAAAAGTATGATGCCTGGTATGATACCAAGGGGAAACTGGCGTTTGCAATTGAACTGGCGGCTTTAAGGCCGCTACTAAAGGATTTGCCCAGACCATTTCTGGAGGTTGGGGTTGGCACCGGCAGGTTTGCCAAAGAACTGGGCATTGACACCGGTATTGAGCCTTCAGTCGAGATGGTGAAAATTGCCCGGCAGCGGGGAATCAATGCGATTCAGGCAAAAGGCGAAGCCCTGCCCTTTGCGGATAAAAGTTTCGGCACCGTGTTTCTATTGACCACCTGGGAGTTTCTTGACCAGCCGGCAAGGGTCCTTGAGGAAATAAAGAGGGTGCTGAAGGATGATGGCAGACTGGTAAACGCCTATCTAGATAAAGATGGCAAATGGGGCAAAAGTTATATTGAAAAGGCAAGGGCTGGTCATAGTTTGTTCAAGTATGCCCGTTTTTATGACTATGACCAGGTTGTTCGGAAAACCGAGCGGTGCGGATTTAAGGTTATCCGGACCATCTCAACCCTGTTTCAGGGTCCTGAAGAGACAACCGCTCCTGAGGAGCCGAAGCCGGGTTTTCACAAAGGGGCAAGTTTTGTCGTTGTTTTAGCCTGTCCAGTTGAGGTCAGGTGATAGAATTGCCCCGGTGTGAGCCCGGGGCATGCCCTCCCACAATATATTGTGGTAATTACTCTTTTGAGATACCGCTAATAGTTATATGAAAAGTGTTTGCCTTTGTTGTCATTGGGTTTCGGGTTTGAAATGGGTAACTGCTCAGTTTTCTTTTTTCAGTAATGGATTATTCAATAAGCACAATACTGGTCAATGACAGTTTTTCATTGTCCACGCAGGCAAAGTAGATACCGGCTGGAACCGAGCGCCCGTTGTTATCTTTACGGTCCCAGATGACAACATTTGCAACCGGGAGTTTTCGCACGAGCCGACCGCTGCACTCATAGATGAGAATCTGTTGCGCATCCTTGGTCGAACCGCCCTTTCTCGGGTCAAGATGCCCGATTCGGGCAGTTGGTGCCAGACAGATTTTGACATTAGAACGGGATGGGTTGGGGATAACATTAAGCAGCCCATTTCTGCAATTCAGAACCGGCCCATTTTCTTCAACTCCAAGTGTCGACTCGTATATCTGCAGACTCGTGCCAATCGTGGCTACATATATGAGTGAACCCACGCAGGTAATTCCGTAACTTGGGGTAGGAACCGGGTGATAGGCAACCTCGGTCGGGTTGAATGGGTCCGAGATATCAACTATCATAATCCGATAACACGCGGCGAGGTAGCCGTAACTGCCAGAGACCTGAACATCAGGTGTATGGTCGCGCGTAACGATCCGGCTGAGTTCATAGGGATGGGCGGGGTTCGCGATGTTTATTACCCGCATCCAACCGTTAGGGTCGGCGATATAGGCATAGGGGGGTAGTATACTTAATTTTGTGTAAATTTATAATTAAGAAGGGAGGGCATGGGTAACCTGTGGGGGTAATAGATAAGCACTAAACTAAGAAAGGAGGTTTACCATGCCCGACCCTTTGGGTTTAACCAGAGGACAGTTTGCCGAATGCTGGGCAGAATTCAAGGAATAC
>CAZNRV010000220.1:0-7320 GCA_964575495.1 uncultured bacterium | reverse complement strand
AGGGTCGGAATCGCCTGAATCTGGAACTTTTTAGCCAGTTCCGGGTTTTTGTCCGTGTCAATTGAAACAATCTCAATTTTGCCCTTGTATTCAACAGTTAGTTCCTCAATGATTGGCGCCTGCTGTTTGCAGGGTGGGCACCAGGTGGCGAAAAAGTCCCAGAGTTTGGGCAGTTCTGGTTTTGCCTCTTCCTTAACCCCGGGTTGACTTTCACGGACGACCGGGATACTGTCCTTGGTCTGGGTAACCTTTTCCGGTGTAACCGCTGCCGGTGCCGACTGCTTCTGCCCGCCACAAAAGGTCAAAAGCAAAAGCGCAGGCAAAAAGATTAAAAGTCTGTTCATCAATGACTCCTTTGGATTTTAATTAATCAATTTTCCTCTGTTTAAGGGATAAGTCAATTGTGGTTTGATACAAAGTGAAGAGCAGTCTCTGTTCAGCCCCTATCCCGGTGCATAGTTTAAAACCTCAAAACTACATTTTGACCAGGCGCAGGGTTGAACCCCGATTCGGGCAGAAGTAAACACCAGGCCCTATTCCCTTTGCCTCCCAGGTTGTCCTGCCCTTGTTCATTCTCAGTGTTGCCACGGTTCTGCCAGTGGCATCATAAACGGTCAACCAGTTAACATCTGCGGGTGCACTCAAGTTGACCTTGGCAACAAACGGGTTCGGGCTCGCCCTGACCAAAGCCGCAAACTGGCTGTGCTCCTTTTCCGGCTCATTTATCCCGACCGGTGGACCAAAATATTCATACCAGCCGGTGCGCCAGATGTCATGTTGCAGTGTTGGCCAGGGTATTGCACCGGTGGGCAAGGCAATGGTATCAACCTGAAACCAGTAGCAGTTGCCGGAACGCATCGTCGGCCCGATCAGAAACTCCATTCTGCCATCCTGATTTAAGTCGCCACAGGTCGGGTCAGACATTGTTGTCCCGGTGGTATCGTGCCATAGCGGTTGACCAAGGGCGTTGAGAATCCACATTGGACGGTTCGGGTCAGCCGGGTTATTCTGTTTGACCTCGGCAAAGAGCACCTCAAGCCGACCATCGCCATCCAGGTCGCAGAGTGCGGGCGAGGAAACAATATAATAGCCCGAGTCAACAGTAAAACTCCATTTGTCCCTGCCGGTAGGACCACTAAAGCATTTCATTGAGGGACCGAGAGCAACAACTATCTCCAGCGTATCATCACCGTCAAGGTCGGCAATCGCGGGATATGAGGCGGCATGCTGGCTGATACTGCGGCGCCATAACTCCCTGCCCCCTGAACTCAGGCAGACAATCCCCCAGTAGTTGGCGGTGGTCACCACCTCCAGCGATTCGTCATTGTTGAGGTCGGCAACCGCAGCCGATGCCAGTTGCCAGCCACCGATGCCCGAACCAGGGGTGTCATAGTGCCAGCGCTCCTCGCCCGAGGCTTTGAGGCAGTAAAGCCTGCCTCCGCCGCCATTAAATGCCACCTGACCAAGAACCTCCAGGCTACCATCAAGGTTGACATCGGCAATCGTTGGTGTGCCCACCGAAAAGTAAAGATTTCCCTCAGGCAGGTAACTCCAGATGGTATCTCCATTCACCGGATTCAGGCACAGCAGCCTGCTGGCATAAACCTCATAGGCGAAAACCTCCAATAAGCCGTCTTGGTTCACATCACCCAGCGCCACTGAGGATATGCAGTTCTGGACCGAACCTTCACCGGCGAGCGCCCTTGACCACACTGGGCTGGCATCAGGGGTAAGAGCATAAACCGCCGCCGGGGTTGAAAAAATAACCTCCAATGTGCCATTGTGGTCAATGTCGGCAACAGCCGGTGAACTTACCGCCGGAAAGTAGTGGCTGGTTGGTGTAAAACTCCAGCGCTCGTTTCCGGCTGCATCATAGCAGTAGAGCCGGGAATTTCCGGGAATAAGAATTTCAGGCACGCTGTCGCCATCCAGGTCAAAGATACCGGTAGCGGACATCCCATGGCCACCAAGACTCCAGTTACGCACCAGTTCCACATCCCAGGCACAAGCAACAACAGCCAGCAAACTCAGAGTTATCACCCAGATTAATTTCATACCTCCCCTTATTTTAAAATCATTAGCCGATAACAGCATCTCTGCTCAGATGCCGGCAATCTCAGAATGTATAATCCCGCAGCGAGCCGGTTCAGGTCAATCTCTTCGCCAGCGGGCTCAACTGTTTGGACAACCCTGCCGGTTATATCAATCAATTGCACCCGGCCCTGAACCCGTTTGCCAAGGTTGAGCCGGTTGTGCTTCATCGTCGCAAACAAAAGCCGCGCGCTGGTCTTTTCCTCAGTAACTGCGGTAGGTAAAAGCCGTAGAATCTCCAGCGAGTGGGCATCAGCCAGATAGATATATAATTCCGGGTCAACATAGAGCCCAAAGGAGTTGCCGGTGGTATTATATGTTGCGAGTGACCTTAAATTGAGCGGGTCGGTGATGTCAAAAACCTCAATCCCGTAATAATAGTAACTCACAAAAAGATAGGGCGGGTGAACATAGATGGCAATTGGATTGTTCTGGAGAGACCTTTCGGTGACGATTTGCGGTGTGAGGGTGTCGGAGATGTCAATGACCTGAATGCGCTGGTTCGGACTGGTGATGGCAACATAGGCGTAATCACCTGCCACATCCACATCAACCGGATAGCCATTGGTGTTACAGCCGGATACGCGGTAAGGAGCATTGGGATTGGAAACATTGACGATGGCGAACTCATTCAGGTTCCAGCCCTGGGAAACCACATAGCAGTAATTATCAACCTTATATGCAACCGCCTCAACGCCACCGCCGTTCGTGGCATAACTGCCGAGGATGCGCGGATTGCGCGGGTCCCTGATGCTGATGCAATGCAGGTTGCCGTGATAAGGGTTCCATTCCCGCTCTGCCACATAGGCAATCGTATCATGGGCTGCCACTTTGTAGGTGTAATAAGGGGTTGTTACCTGACCTAAGAGATAAGGGTTAGCCGGGTCAGCAACACTTACGGATACCAGACCATCATAGTTGGCAACATAAGCAACAGTATCCCGCAAAACCAGGCGCCTGGGCCAGCCGGCAAGTGGCAAATGTCCCATTTCCACCGGGTGATAAACATCGCTGACATCAACTACGCTCACCCCATACCAGCGGTCCGCAGTTACAACCAGATTGCCGTTTCGCCAAGCGCCGTTCAGTTCGCCGGGTCTGAATATCCTTGCCCGAATAACCGGCGAGTTAGGATTTGTCAAGTCTGCAACTAAAAGGTCGCGCGACCAGACACCGGCATAACCCCACCTGCCCAAAACCGCCGCATCCTGAGGACCATTCTGAGCGGTGAAACGACCCCGGTAGACCGGTTGCGCCGGGTTGGCGATATTGAGCACATGAATGTCCATCTGCTGACCACGGCAGACCAGGCAAAGGCTGTCCGCAACACCGATGCCGAATGCGAGATAGCCCGCCTCATATTTTCCTAACCGGTTAAGGTTTTTGGCATCATAAACCAAAAGTTCGGTATCACCGCAACAATAAAGATATTCGCCACTGACTTCCACATCCCGCAGCCAGCCTGTTGCCAACGTCTCCTGAATTACAGGCCGGGTCAAGTCCCCGATGTTGACCACAATCAAGCCGTTTTGAGCCGCAACAAAGCAGTAACTGTCCCGCACCGCAAGCCGATAACCGCTGATGCCATTGAGATTGCCAATCAGGCGCAGGTTAGTCGGATCCGTGATACTGTAAATTGTCACCGCCTCGCCACCGGCAAAAAGCAAACTGTCCTTGACGATAACATCCACCACACTGGGCAATGATACGGAATTGAGCAACCGGGGGTTCTGCGGCTCGGCAACCGAAAGCACTAAAATTCCGTTGAACCTGTCCGCGACAAAGGCAAGGGTGTCTTTGACCGCAACGCCATTGGCAATACCGGGTGTGTTGTAGCGACCAAGCAGATGGATGCTTTCGGGCTGGGTAATGTCAAATATGTCCACACCGCGCTCACAGGCAGAGTAAAGCCGTCCTGCTGACACAACCAGTTTCCGGTCTGCTCCTGAATAGACCGCCTTCGCGACCGGCTCAATACTCTGCCCCAATGTCAAGAGAACGATTAAAATAAAACTCACCCCTCCCTCCGGCTAATGGACGACCAACTTCAGGCAGCGACTGGAATTGCTCGGTCGCAAATAGAAAATACCGGAGTGCACACCACCGGGATTGACGCTCCGACCGCAGACATCAAACAGGGAGCCGGCAAATTCGGGCAGTTTTGTTCGGCTCACAAAAAGCACCGCCAGGGATGTGGCACCTTTTTCATCCATGCCGGGCTGGGTCTGAGGAATCTGCAGGATTGTGTCAGCCGGCAGGCAATACAGGTGCTGAACGGTTCGGTCAGGCCAGCGGATGATTAAGGAATCAACAGTTGTGTGCCCTGCTAACCCAAGATGCTGGCGGGCAATAAAGGCATCACCGTAATGCATCCCTTGGTTGTGTAAAACCTCCCTAACCAGATGAAGGTCCCCTGCCCAGGCGTCAACCCTTGCGCCGATGGCACTGGTATTGGGATAGTTGCCCACAAGGTCCAGTTCCAGCCAGTGATTGGAGTTGCCGCCGTTTTCAAAAAACTCGTAATGATAGGCTGAACCATCGTATCGCGCCCAGAAGATATCAAGGAAGCCGTCATTATTGTAATCGGCGAAATAGGTGTAGTTGGTGCGCATCCGCGGGGAGAGACCAACCGAATCGGTAACATCGGTAAAATGGAGATTGCCGTCGTTGCGGAAAAGATAGGTATTGGGTCCGGGTGTACCGTAAAGATTTGTGTAGACGATGTCAACATCGCCATCATTGTCAAAATCACCGCAGGTCGGGTTGGCACCGATTTCAGTGTTTATCAGTCCGGAGCCGGCAAAATGGCAGGTGAAGTCCCAGTCGGGCGGGCCGTTGTTTATCCAGAGATGGCCGGTGGAATCACCAGGATAACCGGTATGATGGGTAATCGGTGTAAAGATATCGAGATGACCGTCGTTGTTGTAGTCGGCGATTGCCGCACCAATATTGTGTCCGTAATAACCGCTGATATAAAGACCCTGAACCCCCTTTTCCTCGGCAACATCGGTAAAGGTGCCATCGCCATTGTTCTGCCAGAGGAGATTGGGCTGGAGACGATAGACCGCAACAAAGATGTCAACATCACCATCCTCATCAAAGTCAAACAGACTCGCACCCCGCGAACAGAGAGCAACCGATGCCACACCTGAGGATTCCGATACATCACGGAAGCGCTCGGCCTCCTCACTGTGAAATAAATAATCGGGTCTTCCCTGTGCTGAGTTGTAGGGCCATTCATAACTGGTCAGGTAGAAATCAAGCCAGCCGTCACCATCGTAGTCAAGCCAGCAGGGGTCAACCAGGTCGCGGTCAAATATCGTCTCCTGTCGCCCCAGGCCGAGCGAATCGGCGATGTTGCGCAGGGTCCAGTCAGGTGGACCTTCATTGCGATAGATGAGAATGAAGTTGGTATCGTAGGTATTGCCGCCATATTTACGGTTGGTGAGCATATCCGGCAAGCCATCACCTTCAAAGTCTGCCCAGTCGCACAACTCTGCCTCAAAGATGCGGGTTGAGTCCAGCCGGGTGAAGTGACCAGTGCCATCGTTGCGATAAACGACAAAGGAGAAAAAGTCAAGCCAGCCATCTTGGTTGTAGTCAACAAATGAGTTGCTGATGTAACTGAAGACAGTGTCAATCCCTAACTCTATGGGCGTGCGCAAGGTAAACTGCACCTGGGCGGCGGCGACGGGGACAAGGCAAAGGATAATTAAAACGACCCATAAGAATCCGCTCATCTCATTGTGAATTATAAAGCAGAAATCTTTCCTGTCAATACCTTTGCTGCACTACTAAGGAGATGAGAAAGTTTACTAATCCAAGAGCACCAGTTTTGTACGCGAGGGCTGGTCTTTGCCTTTAATTAGGACAAAGTAAATACCCGCGGGCAGGCGTTTGCCCTTGGTATCGGTGCGGTCCCAGACAAAGACATTTACATCAGGACGGGTGGTAAATACCTGTCTGCCTGCCCGGTCAAAGATGAATAGCCCGGCGATGCGATGGGCACCGAGATGAAACTTGATGCGATTTTTGCCGGGGTTGGGTTGAATCCCAAGACCGAGGTGAAAAGAGGCTGAAAATTCGTCAATGCCCAACTGATTGACATAGCAACTGTCCAATATCCAGTTGTCCGGGTCCGGAGTCAGGCTGAAAACCTCCTGAGCAAAATTGAAGGTGTCGATGAGCAGGGTGTCTTCAGGATAAAGGGTGATAACGGTGCTTTCATTAGCACAGTTGAAACGAACCGGGAAGGGGATGGTAAAAAAGGCACGGGAGTTGGTGTCGTTATGCTGGCTCAGCCGCAAAATCACCTGCCAGGAGTCACCGGCTGCCTGTTTGGTCCAGTTGAGATAGAACCTGGGATAGCCACGGTCATAGACCCACTCGTTAAAGAACCGGGAAAGGTCAAGACCGGTAACCTGTTCGGTGATGCGGTGGAAATCCCCGGTTGAAACCGTGCCATACCGGAATGAGTCGGCATAGGTGCGCAGCGCCTGATGGAAAATGCCCGGTGTCTGCCACACGGTGTCACGACAGAGGAACTGGAGCATCCTTAATATCCAGGAACCCTTGCAATAAATAATCCCATAGTTATAGATTTCACTCCAAGGCGGGTTGTAAATGGGAAAGTCTCTTGAGCGGTGCTGGGAAAAATACTGTCTTGCCTTGCCGGCAATGTAGTTCTGAAAATAGTTTCTGCCGTTCAGGTGTCCGATGTAAAGGCATTCTGCCCAGGAGGCAAAACCCTCGTTGAGCCAGACATCGGCATAACCGACATGGGTAACCATATCGCCCCACCACATATGGGAAAGTTCGTGGCAGATTGTCGCCTCACCACCACCACCCAGATAACTGGTGTGAATCATTACCTGGGTCTGATGCTCCATCCCGCCCCACTGAAACCCATAATAACCCGGCACGAGCCCGAACCTTTCAAAAGGATAAGGTCCAAAACGCTGGGGGTCAGCGAAATAAAGCATCATATCCGGCACCAGCCGATAGCCGGTCCGGGTCGCGGCTGAATCCCTTGGCCACATAAAGTAAATCAAGGGGATGGTATCACCATTAGTTAGGGTAACCACCGTGTCCCAGCGGGCAAACCTGGAGGCGGAAAAGGTCATCAGATAGGTGCAGATTGGATAGGGATGGCGCCACCACCAGGTCCTTTTACCGCCGGGTGCAATCGTCACCGAATCCAAGATGCCATTGGCACAGGCTTGAAAGGTA
>CAZNRV010000219.1:0-9373 GCA_964575495.1 uncultured bacterium | reverse complement strand
CCTTTACCCTGTGATTTGCATTTAACTGTCAAATGACGATACTTGACCAAGTGTCATTTCGACATCTCATCCTGTCATTCCGAGCTTGTCAAGAAATCCCTCTCTTGCCCATTGGTCTTTGGGCATTTGAAGTTAGAGAATTAGGAAACAACCAACTTCTTTGCTTTTCTTGACCTCAAGACAAAAGGTTCTACAATAATAACCTATTCCATCAATGAAGTTATGGCGTAAACCTCTCGATTCGGACGAAAAGAAACCGCCGCAGGGCAGGGTTCATATCCTGATTGAGCGGTGCAAAGGCTGCGGATTCTGTGTCACTTTTTGCCCGAAACAGGTTCTCGAGCCTTCACCCGATTTCAACCGTCGTGGCTATCATCCCCCGGTCGTTATCCATCCGCAAAAGTGTGTGAACTGCGGTTTGTGCGCCATCATCTGCGCAGAATTTGCCATCTGGACCTCCACCGTTGAAGATATCGCTGATACCCCCTCTGAGATAACAAGAGAGCGCGCCGACCAAAAGGCATAGCTATGGACAAATCGGTTTTGACCGGTGTTCATTTCTGGGACGGCGACTATGCCTGTGCCGAAGGTGCGATTGCTGCCGGCTGCCGTTTCTTTGCTGGCTACCCGATAACCCCCTCAACCGAGATTGCGGAACGAATTGCCCAGCGTTTTCCGCTTGTGGGCGGAACCTTTATCCAGATGGAAGACGAACTGGCATCAATGGCGGCAATTTTAGGTGCTGCCTGGGCTGGAACAAAGGCAATGACCGTGACATCCGGTCCGGGCTTTTCTCTGATGCAGGAAAATATCGGGCTTGGGGTAATGACAGAAACCCCCTGCGTGGTAGTAGATGTTCAGCGCGGTGGGCCTTCAACCGGTCTGCCAACACTTACCGGTCAGCAGGACATGATGCAGGCACGCTGGGGCTCACACGGCGACTATGAAATCATTGCGCTCTCACCATCCTCGCCCCAAGAATGCTTTGACTTAACCATTACCGCCTTTGACCTTTCCGAGCGCTACCGTCTGCCGGTTTTATTAATGATGGACGAGTGCGTTGGGCACATGACCGAGAAGGTCCTTGTCCCGGAAAAAGACAAAATCACGCCCCTTCCGCGCCGGTGGTATCGTGGTCCTAAGCAGACCTACCATCCCTTTCAGCCCGAAGAAGACGGAATTCCCGCAATGGTGCGGGCGGGCAAAGGCTACCGGGTTCACATTACCGGTCTCACCCATGACGAACGCGGCTATCCGGTCATCAATGCCGAATGTCAAAACTTGTGCGTCACTCGGCTGGTCAAAAAAATCCGCGCCAACGCCGAAAAGATTATCATCTTTGAAGAACACTCCCTTGAAGATGCGGATGTGGTAATTGTTGCCTATGGAATCAGTGCCCGGGTAGCCTTCAAGGCGCTTGCGGACGCCCGACAAAATGGTATCAGGGCAGGCATGCTCCGGCTCATCACCGTCTGGCCCTTTCCTGAAAAGCGTGTTCGTGAATTGGCGCACAGTGTCCGGGCAATGGTTATGCCGGAGATAAACTTAGGTCAGGTCTATCTTGAACTCGAGCGGGTTGTCTCTAGAATCTGCCGGACCATCCATATCCCTCACTGCGGCGGCTGGGTTCACGACCCCAAAGATATCCTTCAGGCGATAATGGCGGTTGCAAAATGAGCCTTTACAAAAAAAATTTATCCACCTCTGCTGACCCTCTCTCCCTCTCCGACACCCATCCCCTCAACGACCTCCTACGTGTTGACCGGATTCCCCATATCTGGTGTCCCACCTGCGGCCTTGGAATCGTCCTCAACTCATTTCTTCTTAGTGTCAAACAAAGCGACATTCCCCGTGATGACATTGTCGTGGTCTCGGGCATCGGCTGCACTGGCAGAGCAGCAGGTTATGTCAACCTTGATTCCTTTCACACCACTCACGGCAGGGCGCTCCCCTTTGCCACGGGTCTCAAATTAGCCAACCCCAAACTCAAGGTGGTCGTGATTTCCGGTGATGGCGACCTGGTTGCAATCGGTGGCAACCATCTCATTCACACCGCCCGGCGCAACATGGATGTAACGGTCATCTGCGTGAACAACTTCAACTATGCAATGACCGGTGGTCAGTTTGGACCCACCACGCCACAAGGTGCACGCCTGACAACCGCTCCTTATGGCAGTTATGAACACCCCTTCAACATTCCGTTTTTAGTTGACTCCTGCGGTGCGACCTATGTGGCACGCTGGACCGTGCTTCACACCCGGCAGTTAACCAGTTCCATCCAGGAAGCGCTTATCCATCCAGGCTTCAGCTTCATTGAGGTGATTTCGCCCTGTCCCACGGTTTACGGCAGGCGGAACCAGTTAGGTTCCGGTCTTGATATTGTCAGATATTACCGTGACAACTCAATTGTCAAAAACGCAATTGACACCCGCGAATGCGAGATTAAATACCAAGGCAAGATTATTGTGGGCAAGTTTGTCCAGAAGCGCAAACCCACCTACCTTGAAACGATGAACGATTATCTGCGTCAGAGTGTGGGTGCAGAATTCATCCCTTATCAAGGACCAACTGATGGAGATTAAACTTTCCGGCTTTGGCGGTCAGGGAATCATCATGATGGGAATGATTCTTGGCAAAGCCGCCACCCTTTATGATAACAAATATGCCACCCTGACCCAGAGTTTTGGCCCAGAAGCCCGAGGTGGTGCCTGTTCAGCCCAGCTAATCATCTCTGAAACAAAGGTGCTTTATCCCTATCTCACCGCACCTGACATATTAGTTGCAATGTCCCAGGAAGCCTACGAGAAATTTGAGCCCACGCTCAAAGACGGCGGCATCCTGATAATTGAACAAAACCTCATCCGCCCCCATCCTGATGAAGGCAGGGTCAGGCAGTTTGCCATCCCTGCCACTAAAATCGCCGAAGCCTTGGGCAACCGGATGTTTGCCAATATGGTCATTTTGGGCTTTCTCTGTGCCAAGACTAAAATAGTTTCAAAACAGGCGCTGGTCAATGCGCTAAAAGATACCCTTCCCTCCCGCCTTCTTGAAAAGAACCTGATAGCGCTTGAAACGGGTTATGAAAAAGCTTGCTGATGCCCTCCTGAACATTGCAGGTGTCTCAGAACCATACAAATTAGCACAGATTGAAGATTCCCCTTGTCGGGTTGCCTGCCCTGCTGGAGTTAATGTCAAATCTTATGTCGGTCTGATTGCCAGGGGCGATTTTCTGCGCGCCTTGGAAGTGGTGCGGGAGAAAAACCCCTTACCAGGAATTTGCGGCAGAGTCTGCACCCATCCCTGTGAAGCCGAGTGCCGGCGCTCAGAGATTGATGAACCATTGGCAATCAGACAACTCAAACGCTTTATTGCCGATTATGCCATAACTTCAAAACCAGCAATTTTACCGGCAACCACCCCGCAAAGGCAAGAAAAAGTGGCAATAGTCGGCTCTGGCCCCGCAGGTCTCAGTGCTGCCAATGACCTCAAAAGGCTCGGTTATAATGTCACTATCTTCGAAGCGCAAAACAAGCCCGGCGGCATGCTTGTCTGGGGAATTCCGCCATTCCGCCTGCCCAGAAAAATCATTGAAGAGGAAATCGACTCAATCCTTAACCTTGGCATTAAACTCGTGCTTAATACTAAAATTAATGACCCCGCGTGCCTCCTCAAAGACGGCTATGCTGCGGTATTCTTTGCCCCTGGTTGTCAGAAGAGTATTAAATTGGGCATCACGCTGGAAGATGAGCTCGCCGGTGTTATTGACAGCCTCTCCTTCTTAAAAAAAGCCTACAATGGCGAACTCACTCAACTGAAAGGCAGGGTGCTGGTAATTGGCGGTGGTGATTCCGCAATTGACTCTGCCCGTGTTGCCAGACGGTTCGGAGCTGATGATGTCTGGATTGTTTATCGCCGCACAAAAAAAGAGATGCCAGCAGCAGAAGAAGAGGTAAGTGAAGCTGAAATAGAAGGGGTAAGGTTCGAATTTCTGACCCAGCCGATTGAGTTTCTTCATCAAGGAAAAAAACTTATCGGTTTGCGGTGTGTGCGATGCCAGTTGGCAGAACCTGATGCATCGGGCAGGAGAAAGCCGGTTCCGATTACTGGTTCAGATTCTACCATTGATGCAGACTGGGTTATTACTGCATTGGGGCAGAAGACCGAAATGGAAATCAGCAACTTGCCTGCGGGTGTTTTTATTGGCGGTGATGCAGCAGGTAAAGAGGCAACCGTAATCAATGCCATTGCGAGCGGACACGAGGGTGCAAAGGCAATCCATCAGTTCATTAACCGCCAGCCCCTTAATAAGCCAAAACCACCCCCCTCCATTCAACCTGCAGAGGAAATGGAAATAGCGCCTCAGGTTCTGACCGCAGTGCGGATAGAGAGGGCGAGACCGAAATCACTGCCGGCTAATTCCCGCCGGAGTTTTCAGGAAATAGAGGCGCCATTCTCACCAGAACAGGCAATCCAGGAGGCAAGAAGATGTTTGCGCTGCGGACCATGCGGTGAGTGCGTCCGCTGCAGCAACACTTGTCCCAAACATCAGGCGGTTTTAAGAGTAACAGGAAAGGTCCAGCCGGTATTTATCCGTGTTCACGGTCTGGAAGATATCATCGCGGCAGGCGAGTTTAAAAAAGAGGTTAGGTTAAGAACCGAGAGCGATGATGGGGAAATCACGGGTGTTATTGAACTATTGATTGTTCGGATTGATGAAGAGCTTTGTCGGGCTTGTCAGTGCTGCGTTGAGACTTGTCCCCACGAGGCGATTAGCCTCAAGGAGTGGAAGCAAGGCATTTTAGTCGCCAGCATTGACTACAAGAGATGTCGGGGCTGCGGCAGTTGTGTCCCAGTCTGTCCGAGCGGAGCGCTATCAGGCTTTATCCCGGTTGCAGGTGTGGGCAATGCCAAATAAAAAATCCCAGCCAGCAAATAGCGTTGCATTTGTCTGCATGCATCACTCAGCAAGCGTAATGCCTTATGCCTCGCGCCTGGATTTCAGGCAGGTAACTTGCATCGGTCAGGTGGGCATGGGCGATATCCTGAATGCCTTCAGTTCAGGTGTCGAACAGGTGTTGCTAATCGGCTGCGCTGATGATGACTGCCGGCATGGAATAGGTCCGCAAAATGCACGTTCTCAGGTTCAGCTGAGCCAGGAGATAATCGCCCTGTTGGGTTTTGACAGGGAACAGCTTGTTTTTATCTCAGCAGATTCTAAGGGAACGATTGAGCAATTGAAAACCATCAAGCTTTTAGAAAACCGCTCAAGTCTTAAACCTGAAGAAATAATAGAAAAACCCCTAACCCAAAAACTCAAATTCAATCCCGCAGGTTTTGTCTGTATTGACTGTGGCAGGTGCTCTGGTATCTGTCCGGTCGCCCGAACCGAACTCGGCTTTTCGCCCCGGCGTCTGATAAGGCAGGCGCTTGACAATAACAGTGATGTCCCGGCTAGGGCGCTTTATGCCTGTCTTGGCTGTGACCTCTGCACCACAGTTTGTCCTTCTGGCAAAGGGTTTGCGCAGACAATAATGAAACTGCGCGCCCATGCCTTCAACAACGGTGCGAACCCCGTGTTGGCACATTCAGGAATTATGCAGACAATTTTTCGGATAATGGCGAAAAACAGGCATAAACAGCAAAGGCTTGACTGGCTTAAGCCTGAACTCAGGGTCGGTTCTAATGGTGAAACCGCTTTGTTTATCGGCTGTCTGCCTTATTTTGACGTGCTGTTCCGCGCACTCGGAGTCCAGCCGCTCAAGACCGCTGAAAATGCGATTCGCATTATGAATGAGCTCGGAATCGAGCCGGTCGTCCTTGCTGACGAGCGCTGTTGCGGTCATGATTTGCTCTGGCTCGGCGATATCAAATCTGTGCGCACGCTTGCTGAGCATAACCTTAAGCAGTTGCAAGACAAGGGTGTGAAGCAGGTAGTATTTCTCTGCCCGGAATGTCTGCGCACATTTAAGATTGACTATCCGGCGATTGTTGGTGAGACCGGTCTGGAACTTGTTCACATCACCGAATTTCTCATTAATAGCGGCTTCAACTCAAAAACTGCTGAACAGGGAAAAAAGAAAGTCGTGACATTTCAAGACCCCTGCCGTTTGGGCAGGCACCTTAAAATTTATGATGAACCAAGACAGTTGCTTAAAGGTTTGCAAGAGATAGAAATCAGAGAGATGGCTCATAATCGGGAACAGGCACTCTGCTGTGGTGGAACATCCTGGCTCGAGTGCGGTGCTGCGGTCAAAATTTTGCAGGAGCGCAGATTAAACGAAGCAAAGGCAACCGGTGCCGAGGTACTTGTTACCGCCTGTTCCAAGTGTGAGATTCATCTTCGTTGCGCCCTGAGTAAAAGCGAAAACAAAGATTTAAGGCTTACCAATATTATTGACCTGTTATATGAAGGAAAGTAAAATAGAAAAAATGAGCGCAGATAATAAAGAAGTCCGCATAGGTGTGTTTGTCTGCCGTTGTGGCACCAACATCGCTGCTGTGGTTGATGTGGAAAAGGTGGCAGATTTTGCCCGAAGTTTGCCCGGGGTTGTTTTCAGTTCAACCGGTCTTTATGTCTGCTCAGAACCCGGACAAAAGGAGATTCAGAAGGCGGTTGCCGAACAGAATCTCAACCGGGTGGCGGTTGCCGCCTGTTCACCAAGGATGCACGAGTCGACATTCCGAGCCTGTTTGGCTCAGGCGGGTTTGAACCCCTTCCTCTTGGAGATTGCCAATATCCGCGAGGGTTGTTCCTGGGTTCATTCATCCGAACCGGGAAGAGCAACCAAAAAGGCGTGCGACCTTGTCCACATTGCGGTGGCAAAAGCCCGGCATCTCCAGCCCTTAACTGAACGCCGTTTTCCCATCACGGATGCGGTCTTAGTTGTTGGAGGTGGAGTTGCCGGAATACAGGCAAGCCTCGATCTCGCAGATGCCGGACATCAGGTCTATCTGGTGGAAAAGGAGCCGTCTCTGGGCGGGTTAATGGCGCAGTTACACAAGACCTATCCGACAATGGATTGTGCGATATGAATACTCGCGCCCAAGATGGCGGATGTCGGTCGGCATCCCAAAATCAAACTCCTGACCCTTGCTGAAGTCAAGGAGATTAGCGGTCATGTTGGTGATTTCAAGGTAACGGTCAGACAGCGAGCACGCTTTGTCAACGAAAAGGAGTGCACCGCCTGCGGCGACTGCGCCAAGGTCTGTCCGCAACTGGTGCCTGATGAGTTCAACCTTGGTCTTTCCTTGCGCCATGCCATCTACCAGCCCTTCCCTCAGGCGACCCCTGCTGCCTATGTGCTCAATCCGGCTGACTGTTTGGGTTTGAATCCGATTGCCTGCAGCAAATGCGCGCAAGCCTGCGACAAGAAGTGTATTGACTTCAATGACACTGACAAGGAGTTCACCTTTGAGGTTGGCACAATCATCGTCGCAACTGGAATGGAGCCGTTTGACCCGTTTGATAAAGGTGACTTCGGTTATGGTAAAGCGGCAAATGTGATTACCGCAATGGAGTTTGAGCGTCTGGCATCATCTGGCGGACCCACTGGTGGTGAACTCATCCGGCTTAGTGATAGGCAAAACCCGAAGAGCGTCGCCTTTATCCAGTGTGTTGGCTCGCGCTGTGCAGAACAGGGTAGCCCTTATTGCTCAAACATTTGCTGTATGAACACCATCAAAGACAGCCTGGTTTTAAAAGAGCATCACCCCGAAACAGAGGTAAAGGTCTTTTACATTGATATGCGGGCATTTTCCAAGGGCTTTGAGGAGATGCTCTGGCGCTCAAAGCGCTTGGGTGTGAAATACATCAAGGGGATTCCGGGTGAGGTTGAAGAAGACTCCCTAACCGGAAATCTCACCTTTTATGTTGAGAACACCGAAACCGGCAAAATTGAAAGGCATGAGACCGAACTGGCTGTCCTTGCCACCGGTGTCAAACCCAGGAAGGATACCGCTGCCTTGCAGCATCTCCTTTCCCTCCAGTTGCACACCGAGGGCTTTCTCCTTGAGGCTCATCCCAAACTCTTGCCAGTTGACTCGCCGATTAGGGGTGTTTTCTATGCTGGTGGCGCCGAGGGACCAAAGGATATCAAAGATTCGGTTACCCAGGCGAGTGCGGCAGCAGGCAGGGCAGCAAGGCTTTTGGCACAGAAAACGCTTGCCGCCGAACCATATACGGTTGAGGTCAATACTGATAAATGTCGTGCCTGCGGTGCCTGCCTCAAGGTGTGTTCATACAAGGCATTTGAATGGGAAAAAGGTAAGCCAGCAAAGCCAATTGAGGCGGTTTGTGCGGGTTGCGGCACCTGCTCAGCCGAGTGCCGGTTTGATGCGATTGAGGCGCACCATTTCACCGATGCGCAGATTCTTGCCCAGATTCAGGCGGCACTAACAGATGAGCCAGAGTCAAAGGCGCTGGTCTTTGCCTGCCACTGGTGCTCATTTGCCGCTGCTGACACTGCTGGTGTCGGGCGCAACCAGTATCCGGCAAGACAGGTTTTAATCCGCACGATGTGCTCGGGCAGGATTGACGAGGAGTTTGTGCTCAAGGCTTTTGAACTTGGCGCGCCGGTAGTCCTTGTTTCCGGTTGCCATTTTGCCGACTGCCATTATCTCAATGCCAACCGGCACACCCAGCGCCGGGTGGAAAAACTCTGGGACAAACTTGAAGCCTGGGGAATCAGACCGGAAAGGCTGCAATTAGAATGGATTTCTGCGGCACAGGCACAGCGGTTTGTCTATACAATGCAAGAACTGGAAAGATTGCGTCAGACTGTAACTAAAAAGGAAATTGAGGAGACAAAAATGGTTCTAAAAAATCCACCTAAGGTAGGTGTTAGACCCGAGCCAAAAGAGCCGGGCGAGCAACCCTTCAAATGCCTCCGCTGCGATAAGGAGTTCAAACTTTCTTATATTCCGGGCAAACCGCAGGAGCGTGCCTGTCCTTATTGCGAAAGCAATAGCGTCCGCTTAATGCAGATTTAGTTAGATACAATCTTTTATTCCAAGCCGAGTCGACGCGAATCAAGCAATTGCAGGGCGGGTAATACCTGCGGCACCTGCCTGTCAGTAGAGCATCCTTGCATTTTTAACCTTTACCTCTACCTTAATCTTTACCTCTTGCTTATAGATTACCACCTGCCTTCGGCAGAACGCAATAACACACCACTTGGTCATTCCGAGCGGAGCCGAGTAATTCATTTATCTTCATTATGGCATTTTGGTTTTACCTGCCGCCCTCCGCTATCCATAGAAAGCAGTAAGCAGAAGGCGGCAGGCACTAATTTAGGGCAAAAGGATGGTTCGGTGGAGCAGTTGGAAGTCCGGGGTCTGGAGTTTGATGAAGTAGATGCCCTGAGCAAGCCTTTCT
>CAZNRV010000218.1:0-6946 GCA_964575495.1 uncultured bacterium | reverse complement strand
CTGGTAGCAACTGGGACCGGGGACCGGGGACCGAGGACCGGGGACCGGGGACCGGGGACCGGTCATCCGTCTTCCGTCTACGGTCTGTCATAACGGGCAATCAGCTCTGCATAAAACTTTTCAACCTTAAGGGCCACATTTGCCCAAGAAAACTCTTTCGCCCGCTCCCTGCCCATCCTGCCCATTGTGCTTGCTAACCCCGGCTCTTTGAGAATTTTAACAATCGCCTTTGCGAGCGCTTTTGGATCACGCGGCGGCACCAAAAACCCCTCTCTGCCTGAAGTCATCACTGTCCGATAACCGGTAATATCCGAAGCAACAACCGGTCTGCCCGTAGCCATCGCCTCCAAAAGAACAATCCCGAAACTCTCGTAACCGATTGCCGGCGAACAGAAAACATCGCAGCTGCGATAATACCTCGGTCGTTCTTCACCCGGCACCAGCCCTGCCCAATACACATGCCCCTCCACCTCTTTATCCAGATAACTCTTATACGCATAACCAAAAAGACCGGTCCCGACCACAACCAACTGCGCATCCGGAACCTCTTGCACGATTTCAGGCAAAGCCATCAATAGATACTTCAGCCCCTTCCGCGGTTCAAACCTGCCCAAAAAAAGCACCTTCGGTCTCCCGTTGTTCAATTCCGGTATCGGCTCAACATCAGGACGGAAAAAATCTACATCTACCCCATTGGGAATAATCCGGTATTCACCAGGAAAATACTTGGCGGTTGAATCCCGTGCCGCGGTCGAAACCGCAATCAAACCATGAATTGCCCGAAAATATGGCAACAGCAAAGACCGGCACAGCGCGTAACCGATGCTTTTGTCATGGCTGGCATGGAATGTGAACACATTTATCGCCCTTGAAACCCTTAACGCAACCAACGGCAGCGTAGGTGCAAGTGACCCGTGCAGGTGAACAACATCAAAATTTTCCTCCTTAAAAAACCGCTTCACCCGTGCCATCGGTCTGAACGCAACCGGCACCCGCGCAAAAGACTTATTCGAGCGAATCACCACTCCTCTTCCTATCCTCAACACCTGATCCTCATCTGGCACCCTGTCAAGACAGGCGAGCGTCTTCCCGCCGACCTTGGTTGTCAGAATCTTCACAAAATGTCCCCGGCGCCGCAACTCAAATGACAGATGGTGAATGTGCTCAGCGATGCCACCGATATAGGGATAGTAGTTGTCCGAGACCATGCAAATGCGCATAAGTTATATGATAAATCCCAAATTCAAAAGAAATAGACCGAAAACGGAAGACGGGTGACCGGTCCCCTGTCTTCGGTCCTTGGCCTTCTGTTCGGATTTAGGGTCTGTCATTGGTCAATGGTCATTTCCAAATGGATGCCCGCATACGCGGGAATGACAGACAGGAATGCCCAATTCCCAATGGAGAATAAGTTTAGGTTGAGATTTTTGACCTTAACCTCTCCCATACCTTTGCCTCAACCTCTCCCAGGGTATGCCTTGAGTCCGGCATCAATAATTTCTACCGCTTGGATTAGTTGTTCGCGCTTGAGCACATAGGCAATTCGCACTTCGCTTTTGCCCATTCCCGGTGTGGCATAAAACCCATTGCCCGGAGATAGCATCACTGTCTCATTATCAAGGTTGAAGTCGTTGAGCATGAAAATGGCAAACCGCTCCGCATCGTCAACCGGCAGACCGGCAATAAGGTAAAAGGCACCTTTAGGTGGGAGGAATTTGACTCCGGGGATTTTTTTTAACTCGGCGCAGAGGACATCCCGGCGCAAACGATATTCGTTGCGCACCTGTTCAAAGTATGATGGCGGAATTTTTGACGCCTGTTGAGCAGCTAACTGGTCAATTGTCGGCGGACAGAGCCGGGCCTGACCGAATTTGAGCATCGTCGCCATAAATTGTTTGTTGCGCGAGATGACACAGCCAATCCTTGCCCCGCAGGCACTGTAACGCTTGGATATGGAGTCAATCATCACCGCCCGGTCTTCAATGCCTTTAAGGTTTAAGACACTCAAGGCCGCGGTATCGTCATAGACAAATTCACGGTAAACTTCATCACCGATGAGAAAGAGGTCGTTCTCAAGGGCGAGTTGCCTGAGTGTCTCCATCTCTTGAGTGGTATAAACCGCACCGGTGGGATTGTTGGGGTTGGAGAAGAGTATTGCCCTGGTTTTTGACGTAAAGAGCTTTTTAAACTCGTCTTTGTTGGGCAGGGCAAAGCCGGTTTCCGGTCTGGTGAGAACGGGAACTATTTTTACCCCTGCCATAATGGCAAAGCCTAAATAGTTTGTATAAAACGGTTCCGGCACTATCACCTCTTCGCCCGGGTCGCAGATTGCCTTGAGGGCAAATGAGATTGCTTCGCTTCCGCCCGTGGTAACTAATATATCTTCAGCCTGAACCGCAATGCCCACCTGTTGATAGTATTGAACAAGGGTCTGGATATAACTTTTGAGCCCAGCAGAATGACCGTATTCTAAGACCTTGATATCAATCTTTTTATACCCGTCCAATATTTCCTGAGGCGTCTCTATGTCCGGCTGACCGATATTGAGATGATAAACTTTGATACCGCGTGCCTTCGCCTTTTCCGCATAAGGGACCAGGCGCCGAATGGGTGATGCCGGCATCATAAGCGCGCGCTGAGATAGGTTCATAGTTGTTAGTTTATAGTTTATGGGTCATAGTTCAACAAAAATAGACCGAAGACGGAAGACGGGCGACCGGTCCTCCTTTTCCCCGCGAAAGCGGGGATCCCCGGTCTTCTGTTTGGTGTTGTTTAGGATTTATCATAATCAATCGCCTTGAGAACCTCCTGCTCTGACAGCGGTCCAACCACACCGGCATAAAATCTATCTTCATCTAATAGCAGGTCAATCAGTTGCACCACTTCAGCCATTTTCAGCGAATTGTAGGCATGAACCGTTTCATCAATACCTGTCACCCTGCCCAAGAAAAGATAATTGCGCGCCAGCCGCATCATCCGACTGGTTGAACTCTCCATACCTAAAAGGACAGCGCTTTTGGTCATATTCCTTGCCCGTTCAAATTCATCTTCTCCAAGTTTTTTTTGACGCAGGCTCGCAATTTCTTCTCTCAACACCGCCAGACAACGCCTCAGTTTTTGCGCCTCAGCCACAAAGTAAACCCCTAAAAGCCCGGTATCTTCGTAAAGTTCAACAAAACTCCCAATTGAATATACCAAACCCTCGTCCTCACGCAAGCGTTGAAATAGCCTTGAAGACACACCACCGCCGAGTGCGGTGTTCAGAACTGAAAGGGCATAGCGCCTTGGGTCATTATAGGCAAATGCCGGTCGGGCAAGACACACATAAACCTGAGAAATATCCTTTCGCTGCTCACATAATGCCCTCATCGTCTCCATCGCTGGCTTTTGCCTGGTTAGAATCTGACCCTCCCTGTGGTCAAGGTTATCAAGCATCTCCGCCAGCCGATGATGATTGATATCACCAACTGCCACCACCACCGCATTGCCCGTGCCATACCGCGTCTGATAAAACCGCTGCAAATCAGCGCTCTGAGTCCGCTCAATTGAAGCGAATGTGCCCACTACCGGCCTGCCCAATGACCCATCCCCGTACATCGCCTTCAAGAGCAGATTGACTACGCAGGACTCCGGGTCCTCCTCGCTCATCCGAATCTCCTCCATAACAACCTGTCTTTCCTTTTTCAATTCCTGCTCATCAAAAGCCGGCGCGCCTAAAATCTCCCGCATCAGTTGAACCATCGGCTCGGTTTCTTCAGCAGGAAAACGGCAGTAAAAACAGGTCATCTCCTTATCGGTAAAACCATTGAGTTCCGCACCACAAGATTCGGCAAATATGCTAATCCTGCGCGCATCCATCTTACTGGTCCCTTTGAACACCATATGCTCAATCAAATGGGCACTTCCCTCCTGACCCCTGGGGTCATCCCTGCTTCCTATCCGATAGGCAAAACCCAAAGCAACCGAGTGCAAATAAGGCAGGGGCTCAGAAATAACAAACAAGCCACCCGCTTTCCGGGTGGCTTCAACTCCTTTAGGCTCAAATACTTCAGCCGCCATCTATTCGCTTCACTGCACGCTCTAATGCCGGCTTGGGCGTTTTGGGCCCCGGCTCGCCTGACCAGACCTGCCTGACTGCCGCCTTTCTGCCCTACCGGAATCACTTGAAACCGGAATCTCGCCCCGCTCCTCCATCGCCTTGCGTCGGGAAAGGTTTATCCTTCCCTGTTCATCAATCTCCACCACCTTTACCCAAACCTTGTCACCGACCTTCACCGCATCGGTCACCTGCCGGTAACGCTCCGGACCCAACTGTGATATGTGAATCATCCCCTCCTTGCCGGGCAGAATCTCCACGAAGGCGCCGAAGTTCATAATCCGGGTAACCGTGCCTTGGTAAATCTTGCCCACCTCAACCTCAGCCACCAGCGACTCCACCCACTCCTTTGCCTTCTCAAGAGCAACCGGGTTAGTTGCCGCAATGGTCACGGTGCCATCATCCTCAATGTCAATGGTCGTGCCGGTCTGTTCAATAATCTTGCGAATCGTCTTGCCGCCAGGTCCGATAACCGTGCCAATCTTATCCTTGGGAATTACGAGTGACACAATCCTCGGAGCGAACCTTGAAATCTCCGGTCGCGGTCGGTCTAAAACCGCATCCATAACCTCCAGCACCTTCATCCGGGCAGCGGTCGCCCTTTCCATCGCCTCGTGCAAAATTTTATAGGAAATCCCTGGCAGTTTCAGATCAAGCTGAATCGCGGTAATCCCATCCTTTGTGCCGGCGACCTTGAAATCCATATCCCCGTAATGGTCCTCGTCGCCGATAATGTCGGTGAGAATCTGATACCGCTCACCCTCCTTAACCAGTCCCATGGCGATACCTGCCACCTGTGCCTTGACCGGCACACCCGCATCCATCATTGAGAGTGAACCCGAGCAGACCGAAGCCATTGAAGAACTGCCGTTGGACTCCAGAATATCAGATACAATCCTTATTGTATAAGGAAAATTCTCCTCCCTGGGCACAACCGCGGCCAGCGCCCGCTCGGCTAAATCGCCGTGTCCAATCTCCCGGCGTCCGGGTCCGCGCAGCATCCGCACCTCGCCAACCGAGAACGGTGGAAAATTATAATGGAGCATAAAGGACTTCTTCTCCTCCATCGCCAGTTCAACATCATCAATCACCTGCTCATCCGATTTGGTTCCTAAGGTTGTTGTCGCTAATGACTGGGTCTGACCTCTGGTAAACAGCGCGGAACCGTGCGCCCGGGGCAGAACACCAACCGCACATTCAATCTGCCGCAACTCATCCATCTTCCTCTTGTCCAGCCGCTCACCCCGCTCCAGCACCCGCTTGCGGACATCCTCACCAATAACCTCCTCAACCACAAAACAAACCGCGGCCTCCGCATCTGGGAACCGCTCCGCTAACTCACTAACCACTTTCCGGACCATTTCTGAACGGGCAACTGCCCGCTGCCGCCGGTCACCAATATCATTAATCTTAATTACCTCCTCCTGAACCCGGCTCCTCACCTCCTGCTCCAACTCGGGCGGCACCAATGGCTCACTAGCCGCTATCTTCTCCTTGCCCACCACCGCCTGCAACTCCTGCTGCAACTCAATCGTCTGTCTGATCACGGGCAGTGCCAGTTCATAAGCCCGGTCAATGTCAAAAATACTCACCTCCCGTGCCTGACCCGCAATCGTCATAATCAGGTCTCCCCCCAGCCCGACAAACAAAATTGACATCTCCGCATCATCCAACTGGCTCATCGGCGGATTACAGACCAACTGCCCGTTAATCTTGCCCACCCGGCACGCGCCAATTGGACCCAAAAAAGGAATTTCAGAAACGGTCAGCGCTGACGAAGCGGCAATCAGGCTCAAAAACTCGCTCTCATTCTCCATATCAGTTGAAAGCAGATAAGCGATAATCTGGGTCTCGTTCCGGAAATTGGGCGGGAAAAGCGGTCTGATTGGCCGGTCAATCAACCGGCAGGTCAGGGTCTCCTTATCCCTTGGCTTCCCCTCCCTTTTAAAAAACCCCCCTGGAATCTTACCCGCTGCATAGGCAAGTTCCCGATAATCTACCACCAATGGAAAGAAATCCTGAAACCCCTCCATCGGCTCCTTCTGATAAACCGCACTTGCCAAAACAACCGAATCACCATAACGGGCAAGCACCCCGCCATCTGCCTGACGCGCAACCCGGCCAAACTCCAGTGATAAGGTCCGGCCGCAGACCTCGGACTCTACGCGGTGCATCGTTTAACCCCGCAGTCCGAGTTGAGCCACAATCTTCTCGTAGCGCTCCTGATGATGCTTTGCCAGATACTGCAGATGCCGGCGCCGCTCATTCACCAACTTAATCAACCCGCGCCGCGAATGCTTATCCTTCTTATGCACCTTCAGATGCTCGGTCAGCAGATTGATTCTCTCGGTCAGAATCGCAATCTGCACCTCCGGCGAACCGGTATCCCGCTCGTGCAACTGAAAGGTGCTTACCAGTTTCTGCTTTTTCTCTTTAGTTAATGCCATTTTCTTAATCCTTTTCTATTAGGATAACCAAATCCCTGCCGATGTCAACAACACCACCCTGCTACTTCATTTCTGAATCAGGTATCGGCACAAAAGACTAAATGTCTGCCCTGCATTTACCGCTCCTTAACTTCAACCTTTCCGCTCGCAAAAAGGATTAAGGAAAGAGCGGATAAGGGGGTATACAAACACAATGGAAAATAAACTTAAAAACGACCGGACAAGGGCAAAGGATAACCGCAGGTTAAAGAACGGTAAGATGAGCCTGAACCGGGATATAAGACAGAGAGTATCAAACAACGGGCAAAGGGCTTTAACAGACAAGCGAACAAATTGTGGCTCTCACCACGACTCAAATGGCTGAAATCATAGCCTTCAATATGGTGATAAAAACTGCCTGAAA
>CAZNRV010000217.1:0-9082 GCA_964575495.1 uncultured bacterium | reverse complement strand
ATGGTTTTGCGGATAATAATTGAGTTTCAGGGTCAAAAAGGTGCGGTTGCCAGCTCCATTGTCAATGCACCCATTGCGAGAGAGATTTATTATTTTAAAGGTTGGAATGGGCTGATGAAACTTTTGTTTAAGGCGGGACTCGGACCAGACTCCACCCTTGATGTCCATTAAGATTCGTCTTTGACTTTATTATGTTGCTTTTCTAAAATTTAAAAATGGTGCAGGTTTATACCGGTGATGGCAAGGGAAAGACAACTGCTGCCTTTGGGCTGGCGCTCCGCGCAGCTGGTCATAACTGGCGGGTTTTAATTGTCCAGTTCATGAAAGGGAACAGCGGCTATGGTGAGGTCGTTAGTGCCAAGTATGTTCCTGGACTTGATGTCAGGCAGTTTGGACTCAAGACATTTGTGGAAAAGGGAAATCCCAAACCGGAGGATTTGACACTCGCTCAGGAGGGGCTGGAGTTTGCCCGGAAGGCAATTCGTTCCGGTAAATATCAGTTAGTTATTCTTGATGAGATAAATGTTGCGGTCGATTATGGGCTTTTACCCCTTGAGGATGTTTTAAATCTCTGCCGGCAATGTCCGCCAGAGGTGGAGCTGGTTCTGACCGGCAGGGGCGCAAAAGGGCAGTTACTGGAGGTTGCTGACTTGGTGAGTGAGATAAAAGAAATTAAGCACCCATTTCAAAAAGGGGTTGTCAATCGTGTCGGAATTGACCATTGACCATCTGCTTGAGCGCTTTCGGCAGGGGGACCGACGAGCTTGCGGTCAGATTATTTCCCTTGTGGAGGATGAGTCTCCAGAGGCAATTGAGATTCTGAACCGCCTCTATCCATTGATGGGCAGGGCATATCGGATTGGAGTAACCGGACCGCCGGGCGCTGGGAAAAGCACGCTGGTTGAAAAACTGGCGATGCTTGTCCGAAAGGAAGGTCATTCAGTTGGTGTGGTTGCGGTTGACCCTTCCTCGCCCTTTACCGGTGGCGCGGTCTTAGGGGATAGGGTACGAATGACATCACTTTTTACCGACCCTGAAGTTTATATCCGCTCAATGGCAACCCGCGGCAGTCTGGGTGGGCTTGCCCTGCGAACCAAGGAGGTTTGCGATGTCCTTGATGCCTTTGGTAAGGAGTACATTATCATTGAGACGGTAGGAGTTGGTCAGATGGAACTTGATATTGCCGAAGCGGCTGAAACCACTATCGTTGTTCTTGTTCCAGAATCGGGTGATTCCATTCAGGCGCTCAAAGCCGGCTTGATGGAGATTGGCGAAATCTACTGTGTGAACAAGAGCGACCGCGAGGGTGCTGACCGGATTGTTCTTGAGATTGAAACGATGTTGGAGTTAAGAGGGAAAAATGATGGCTGGATACCACCGGTAGTTAAAACTTCGGGCTTGAGCGGTTCAGGTATTAGCGAACTTTATGAGCAGATTTTTGCGCATCGCCGGTATCTTGAGGGCTCAGATGTTCTTGAAAACCGTCGACGCCGGGCGGCACTGGTGGAAATTGAACAACTGGTTGATGAAAAATTACGCAGGCAGTTCTGGCAGAATACCAAAATAAATGAGCGGCTTGAGCACCTGGTTTCTGAGGTGATGCTCCGAAAAATCTCACCTTATCAGGCAGCAGAAAAACTCCTAATGGAAAGGGGGAGTGATGGAGGAAATTGATAAAATCAGATTGGAAAGAGAACGATGGCAACGGTGTGCAAACAAAGATGAAAGCGAAAGGTTTCAGACCGTATCCGGTTTACCGGTTGAGATATTATACACACCGGCAGATTTGGATGATTTTGATTATCTGCGTGACCTCGGTTTTCCAGGTGAATACCCCTTTACCCGTGGTATCCGGCACAATATGTATCGGGGCAGACTCTGGACGATGCGTCAGTTTTCTGGTTTTGGCACTGCCCGCGACACCAATGCCCGCTACAAGTTTCTTCTTGCCCATGGTGAGACCGGTCTTTCGGTTGCTTTTGATTTTCCCACCCTTTACGGACGGGACTCTGATGACCCGATGGCAATGGGCGAAGTAGGCAAATGCGGTGTGGCAATTTCATCGCTTGAAGATATGGAGACACTTTTTGAGGGCATACCCTTAGGAGAGGTTTCTACCTCAATGACTATCAACGGACCGGCTGCGGTGCTTTGGGCGTTCTATGTCGTTACCGCTGAAAAACAGGGGGTGCCCAGCGAAAGACTCCGGGGTACAATTCAAAACGACATCCTGAAGGAATACATCGCCCAGAAATCCTGGCTGTTTCCACCCGAACCTTCGCTGCGCATCATTACCGACATTATGGCATTCGGTGCCAAGCATGTCCCCAAATGGAATACAATTTCCATCTCCGGGTATCACATCCGTGAAGCCGGTTCGACCGCAGCTCAGGAACTGGCGTTCACCCTCAAGGACGGAATGACCTATGTTGAGGCAGGAATCAAAGCCGGGCTGGATGTCGATACATTTGCACCCCGCCTGTCATTTTTCTTTAACTCCCATCTTGATTTCTTTGAGGAAATAGCCAAATTCCGAGCCGCCCGGCGCATCTGGGCAAGGGAGATGAAGGAAAAATTTAAGGCAAGTAAACCCGAATCCTGGCTTTTGAGATTCCACACCCAGACCGCAGGTTGCACCCTGACCGCTCAGCAGCCTGAAAATAACATTGTCCGGACTGCGTTTCAGGCACTGGCGGCAGTTTTAGGTGGGACTCAGAGCCTTCACACCAATTCAATGGATGAGACCTGGGCTTTACCAACTGAAAAGGCAGTTTTGATTGCCCTGCGGACCCAGCAGTTAATTGCTGAGGAAACTGGCGTTATCAATGTAATTGACCCGTTGGGTGGTTCCTATTATGTTGAGGCGCTTACCAATGAACTGGAGCAGCAGGCTTATGAATACTTTAAGAAGATTGATGCCCTGGGTGGAATGGTCAAGGCGATTGAACAGGGTTACCCGCAGCGAGAAATCGCTGAAGCAGCCTATCGTTATCAGAAGGCGGTTGATGAGGGCAGGCGCACGGTTGTGGGTGTAAATAAATATGTCCTGGAAGGGGAAAAAATGGAGATTCCCATTTTAAAAATTGACCCGCGAGTGGAGGAGGAGCAGCGTGAACGTCTGGCAAAATTGCGCAAGCGCAGAGATAATACCAAGGTGCGCAAGGCGCTTGATGATTTAAAGGCTGCCTGTGCGAGCAAGGACAATGTGATGTATCCGATATTAGAGGCGGTGCGGGCTTATGCAACGCTGGGTGAAATCTGTGGTGCGATGAAAGAGGTGTTCGGCACCTATGTCGAACCGCCGATGTTTTAGGAGGTAAAGATGGCAAAAAAACTGCGTATTCTGATTGCCAAACCCGGACTTGATGGGCATGACCGTGGTGCCAAGGTTGTGGCAAGGGCATTGCGTGATGCTGGGTTTGAGGTCATTTATACCGGTCTGCATCAGACACCGGAGATGATTGCCGAGACCGCAATTCAGGAGGATGTTGATGCCGTGGGGCTTTCAATCCTTTCTGGTGCCCATATGACCCTGTTTCCGGAGGTTATGCGGTTACTCAGGGAAAAGGGGGCTGGTGACATTTTGGTTTTTGGAGGTGGTATTATCCCTAAGGAGGATATGGAGGCGCTCTATAAAATGGGGTGTGGCAGGCTTTTTGGTCCGGGCACACCAACCCAGGAGATTGTTAATTACCTGAAGGAGAGGTTTCCTGACCGGGTATAGCTGGTAAAAAATTTTTCTTATCAGCCTGAATTTAGAAATTAGACCCCTCGCCCTGTCATTCCGAGAGGAGCCGAGAAATCACTCTTTCGGGTCATGGGGAATGATTCATCCGGGCAAACTCAAGTTAGTTCTTCAATCTCTGCTCCTCAGCGGTGATAGCCAATCCAAATATATTAAAATTACTGAAATTGCTTGACAGAGGGTCGGGGGGAGGTGTTTGTGTTGGTCATATTTAAGCCTTCTCAGACCAGAAAGAAGGGGGATCAGTTTTGCTCCCGAAGCAAGAAACAAACTATAACTTAGGAGGATGATATGAGAAACAAAACATGGTTGATTGCAGTCGTGGTACCGGCTGCTCTTGCAGCGTATGCCGCCAACCCGCCGGCGGTCCAGTGGATAAAAATCTATAGAGGAGCTGTACGCGCCCGAATTGTTAAATGATTGGGCAACAACAATTTTATTTCATTAACTTGACTCTTGCAGAGGTTAATCTAAAATATCAGTTCAGTGAATATCGGAGACTACAAAATTTACCCACTTTTTGACGGTTTTTTCGGACTTGATGGCGGGGCAATGTTTGGGGTAGTGCCCAAGCCGATGTGGGAAAGGACTAACCCGTCTGATGAAAAGAATCGTATCAGGCTGGCATTGCGACCGCTATTGATTGCGACGGAAAAGGACCTGATTCTGATAGATACCGGGATTGGTGATAAGTATGATGAAAAGTTTGCTGAGCGGTATCGGGTTGAGAAGCCTGATAATTTACTGGCTTCGCTTGCCCGTGCTGGTTTCAGACCTGAGGAGATTACGCTTGTGATTTTGACCCATCTTCATTTTGACCATTGCGGCGGTTCGACAAGAATTCAGGCAAATTGGGTGATGCCAACATTTCCCAATGCCCGTTATGTTGTGCAGGAGGCAGAGTGGCAGGAGGCATTAAATCCCAATAGGCGTTCTCGCACCTCTTATCTGAAGGAAAATTTTCTGTCGATTCAGGAGATGGGGCTTTTGGAACTGGTTAACGGTTCAACGGAGTTGCTGCCCGGGATTGAGTTGATTCATACTGGTGGGCATACTACGGGGATGCAGATTGTTAAGATTACAAGTGCTGGCCAGACACTTATTTACTGGTCTGATATGATACCGACGCGCGGACATATTCCGGTTCCTTATATTATGGCGTTTGACCTTTTTCCCTTAAAGTCAATGGAAAACAAGGAGCGGTTGTTGAATCAGGCGGTTAATGAAGGGTGGATTTCTTTTCTCGAGCATGACCCGGAGGTTTTTGCAGGTAGGATTATCAAGGAAGATGAAAAGTATCGGTTTGAAGAAATTAAGATTTAAGGAGGTTTATGAGTTCAGTTGACTGGAAGACAAAATATGGAAATAAGATAAAGACAGCAGAACAGGCTCTGGATGTGCTTGAGCCAGGAGACAGGGTTTTTGTGGGTTCGGCATGCGGGACACCGCAGAAACTTGTTAAGGCGCTTGCCCAGCGTCCGGTTGAGGATGTGGAGATAACTCATATCCTGACGCTCGGGGTTGCACCTTATGCAGAAGAGGAAATTGCCGGAAGATACCGGGCAAACTCATTTTTCATAAGTGCCAATGTCAGGGAGGCGGTTCACGAAGGGAGGGCTGATTATACGCCCATTTTTCTTTCTGAGATTCCGCGGCTTTTTCGTTCAGGTCGTCTGCCCATAGATGTTGCCTTGATTCAGGTGACGCCTCCGGATGAGCATGGGTTTTGCAGTTTGGGGGTGTCGGTTGATATTACCAAACCGGCTGCTGAGGTTGCCCGGCATGTGATTGCTGAGGTCAACCCGAAAATGCCCAGGACGCTTGGTGATAGTTTTATTCACATATCCGAGATTGAGACGATAGTGGAATACGATGCCTTGATTTACGAGTTTGTGACACCAGGGGAAAGCGAGGTTGCGCGACGCATTGCCAAAAATGTTGCCGATTTGATTGCAGATGGTTCAACCATTCAGGTTGGTTATGGTGGGATTCCCAATGCCCTGCTTCTTTATTTGAAGGATAAAAAAGACCTTGGGGTGCATACTGAGGTTTTTTCTGACGGCATCATTGATTTGATTGAGGCGGGCGTGATTACCAACCGTAAAAAGACGCTCCATCCGGGCAAGGTTGTTGCCTCGTTCGCGATGGGTTCACAGCGGCTTTATCAATACATTGACAACAATCCGATGTTTGAGTTCCATCCGGTTGATTATACCAATGACCCGCTTGTCATTGCCCAGAATGAGAAGATGGTCTCAATCAATTCAGCGCTGGAGATTGACCTCACCGGTCAGGTGTGCGCTGATTCTATCGGGTATAAGTTTTACTCAGGGATTGGCGGTCAGCTTGATTTTGTCCGTGGCGCAGCGAGGGCAAAGGATGGCAAGCCGATCATTGTTCTGAAATCAACCAGAGATAACGACCAGTTTTCAAGGATTGTGCCGGTGCTTTCAGAGGGTGCGGGGGTTGTTACCTCGCGGGGTGATGTCCATTATGTTGTGACTGAATGGGGTGTTGCCTATCTTCACGGCAGGTCAATAAGGGAGCGGGCGCTGGCATTGATTTCGATTGCCCATCCGAAGTTCAGGGCAGAGCTGTTGCACCAGGCAAAGGAGCGACATTATGTTTATCAAGACCAGCCTGAGGAGTCGCTGGTTTATGCCCGCTATCCTGAGGAGTTCGAAACCAAGGTGAAATTGCCAGATGGGAACACTATCTTTATTAGACCGATAAAGCCTACTGATGAACCGGGAATGCGGGAGCTCTTTTACTCATTTTCAAGGGATACGGTTTTCTATCGGTTCTTCAGTTATATCAAGGCGATGCCCCATGATAAACTGACCAGATTCGTCAATGTTGACTATGAAAAGGAGATGGCACTGGTGGCAGTTGTGCGCCGGGATGGTGAGGAGCAGATTGTCGGTTCCACGCGCTACTATGTTGACCCGGCAACCGGTCTGGCTGAGTTTGCCATTGAGGTGATGGATAAGTTCCAGAACAAGGGTGTCGGCACCGCTCTTTTTAATCACCTGATTCGGGTGGCAAGGATGAAGGGTGTTAAGGGTTTTATCGGTTATGTCCTTGATTCCAATACCCGCGCGTATCGGCTGGTGACCAAGACCGGCTTTCCTCTGGAGACAAAGTGGGAAGATGGGGTTTACATTCTGACATTGAGGTTTGAAAAATGAGCTCCATTAACCTTGATTTTATCTTCAAGCCGCGCTCAGTGGCGGTGCTCGGTGCTTCTAACCGTGAAGGTTCGGTCGGTCGGGCGCTTTTTGCCAACATCCTTTTCAATGGTTATACCGGTGTTGTTTATCCGGTTAACCCGAAGGCAAAGAGCGTTTTAGGGGTAAAGACCTTTCCTTCAATCCTTGATATTGATGATGAGATTGACCTGGCGATTTTGATTGTGCCAGCGGTTACAGTGCCCGCGGTTCTTGCCGAATGCGGTCAGAAAAAAGTAAAAGGTGCGATAGTTATTTCTGCGGGGTTTAAGGAGTTGGGACCAACTGGTGCGGCATTGGAACAGGCGGTAAGGGAAAGGGCAAGAACTTGGGGTATAAGGTTAATTGGTCCGAACTGCTTCGGTATGATAAACACCAGTCCTGAGGTGCGTTTGAATACGACATTTGGCAGGGTAATGCCAAGATATGGCAATATTGCGCTCGTTTCGCAGTCCGGTGCTGTGGGCGTGAATGCGCTGGAATATGCCGATGCCGAAGAGGTTGGGCTTTGTAAATTTGTGTCCATTGGTAACAAGGCAGATATTAACGAATGCGACCTTCTTGCTTATCTAAAAGACGACCCGGAAACAGATGTAATCGCACTTTATCTTGAGGATTTAATAAATCCTGCTGAGTTTATGCGCATCGCCCGGGAGGTAACATCCCATCCCCAAAAACCAAAGCCAATCCTTGCGATTAAGGCGGGCAGGACCACCGAAGGGGCAAAGGCAGCATCATCGCACACCGGTGCACTTGCCGGTTCTGATGAGGCATATAACGCATTCTTTGCCCAGGCGCGGGTGCTGCGTGTCGATACCGTAAATGAGTTGATTGCCCAGGCGGCATCATTAGCATATCAGCCAAGACCGCGCGGTCCAAGGGTGGGAATAATTACCAATGCCGGTGGCATCGGAATTATGGCGACCGATGCCTGCATCCGCAATGGCTTGAAAATGGCAAAACTGACCGAGAAGACCAGAGCGGAACTGAAAAAGGTTCTGCCTGCCGCAGCGGCAACTAACAATCCAGTTGACATCATTGGAGATGGTGATGCCAATCGCTATCGGACTGCATTCAGGGTCCTGCTGCAGGATGAGAATGTTGACGGTGTAATTCCCATCTGGACACCAACCGTTGTCGCCGAGGCGATTGACATCGCGAATGTGATTGTTGAAGAAAGTGAGCACACCGATAAGCCGATTCTTGCCTGTATTCAGACAATGGGGGATAGCACCGCAATTCGGCGGACACTTTTGCGCCGGCGCATACCTCATTACCACTTTCCCGAAAATGCCGCTCGCGCTCTCGCAACGATGGCAGAGTTTTCAAGGATGAGCCAGAGACCGCCAGGCGAGGTTGTTATCTACAGTGATGTTGACCGGGAAAGGGTGCGCAAACTGGTTACGCAGGCGAAGAAACGCCCCCGTCCTTATCTTTCCGAGCCTGAGTGCCATGAAATTCTAAAAGCCTACGGTTTGCCGGTTGTTGAGTTTGAGCTCGTTACCAGCGCAGATGAAGCGATAAAGGCAGCAAATAAAATCGGTTATCCGGTGGTGATAAAGATTGTTTCACCTGACATTCTGCATAAAACCGATTTTGGTGGTGTGCGCATCAACCTGAAGGGTGAGGATGAACTGCGCAGCGCCTATGATGTGATGATGAATGAGGTCAAGGGAAGAAAACCGGATGCAGAAATCTGGGGGGTGATGGTTCAGAGGATGGCAAGGTTCAATGGTCTGGAGACGATTCTGGGTATGAAGCGTAACCCGCATTTTGGTCCACTTTTGATGTTTGGGCTGGGGGGAATACTGGTGGAGGTGCTGAAGGATGTGACCTTCAGGGTTGCGCCAGTAAATGGCCTTTCCGCCGAGTCAATGATAACCGGTATCAAGGCATACCGGTTGCTTGAACCCTTTCGCGGTCAGCCCGCAAGGGACAAGATGACAATCAAGGATTGCATCCAGCGCCTTTCCCAACTGGTGACCGATTTTGTTGATTTTGATGAGATTGATATCAACCCCTTACTTGTCTATTACGAAGGTGAGGGTGCAGCGGCGATTGATGCCCGGATACTTCTGCGCTGATGAAATAATGGAGCTGACCCGATTCG
>CAZNRV010000216.1:0-3784 GCA_964575495.1 uncultured bacterium | reverse complement strand
GGTTTGACATGTCGGTGGTAGCAACCCGAAAGGGAAGCGACCCGGGATTTTCTTGGGAGCCGGCACAGGTGCTGCATGGCTGTCGTCAGCTCGTGCCGTGAGGTGTATGGTTAAGTCCCACAACGAGCGCAACCCCTGCCCTTAGTTGCCAACCCGCGAGGGAGCACTCTAAGGGGACTGCCTTCGTCAAGGAGGAGGAAGGTGGGGATGACGTCAAGTCATCATGGCCTTTATGCCCAGGGCTACACACGTCCTACAGTGGCCGTCACAATGGGATGCTACATCGCGAGGTGATGCCAATCCTGTAAAAGCGGCCATGGTTCGGATAGTAGGCTGCAATTCGCCTGCTTGAAGATGGAATCGCTAGTAATCACTGATCAGCATGCAGTGGTGAATACGTTCCCGGGTCTTGTACACACCGCCCGTCACGCCATGGGAGCCGGCAATACCTGAAGTCCCTCTTAAGGAGGGCCCAAGGTAGGGCTGGTGACTGGGGCGAAGTCGTAACAAGGTAGCCGTACGGGAACGTGCGGCTGGATCACCTCCTTTCTACGAGTTTTGCACGACCCGGGCACGCTTTATATGTGTTACATCCGTTTAATGTATAAAAAGAAGCGAAGGCCTTGGGGTGGAGGCCTTCTCTTTTTTTATTTTGTTATTAGGACAAAATAGCGGGTGATATCTGTATATGGAAGGTTGACCGGCTCGGTCCTAAGCCAGCGCAGGCTGTATTTGGCAAGGATTTTTGCCGATGTTTTTAATTCCTTTTCCCAGCCCAAAGACTTGTAAAGGACAAGCAGTCCACAGGGCTTGAGATGGAATTGGCAGTAATGGAGAGTGCGGTCAAGTGCAGAGGTCAACCGGCTCAAAATGACATCGGAACCAAGCGGTGGTAGCGCTTCGGCGCGCCCTAATATTACTTTGGTGTTTTTCAAACCGATTGCGGTAACCGCCATTTCGAGGAATTGGCACTTCTTTTTGATAGATTCAATCAAGGTCATCTTGATGTCTGGGCGCACGATTGCCAGGGGGATCCCAGGAAGACCGGCACCAGAGCCGATGTCAGCGCAACGGGCATCGGTGGTGATGAATCGGCAGGCGGCAATTGAATCAATGATGTGATAGGTGCAGATGCGCGCGGTGTCCTGGCGGGAAATGAGGTTGATTTTTTTATTCCACTCTTCAATCAGCCGGGCGTATTGTTTAAGTGACTCGTAAGTTGCCGGGGTCAGATTGACGCCCAGGTCAGTACAGGCTTGGGCAAAGGTTTTGTAATCAGGCTGGTGCCCTACTGGCAAGGTTCGTTATCGCCCTGGTCTTGGATGAAGATGTCGGTGTCAAGGTAGTCGTTAAATTCGGTCCACCTGACCCCTTTATTTTTCGTCATCGCCTGCCGGAAGATTGCGAGGCGGGAGTCGAGGTAGTCAAGGGAAAATACCAGGAAGGCTTCGGGAAACTTCGGGGTTTTGGGCGCGCCAAACTCATGCTCGCCGTGATGGGCAAGGATAATGTGCAGAACCATCTTTGCCAAGTCGAGCGGAAAGCCATCAATCTTGGCAATCTTCTCGGCAACCATCTGATAGCCAAGGATGATGTGACCGATGAGTTTGCCTTCGTCGGTGTGGTCAAGCGCCTGTTCATAGGTGTATTCACGCACCTTGCCGATGTCGTGGAGGATAACACCGGTGAGCAAGAGGTCAGGGTCAATTTCCGGATAAATCTGAGGTAGGTGCAATGCCTGCCGGCACATCATCACCGTATGCTCCAAAAGCCCGCCGAGCCAGGCGTGGTGCACCCGCACCGCTGCTGGCGCTAAGGCAAACTGTTCGGCAAAAATGGTGTCGGCAAAAAAGGAGTCAAGCAGGGCGCGCAGGTGCGGGTTTTTAATGCTGCTGATGTAGCCAATGAGTTCGCGCAACAGCTCATTGCGGTTGAAGGAGGAAACGGCAATAAAGTCGGCACGGGCAATCTGCACCGGCTCAACCGGAAAGACGGCGTTGACCGTAATCTGGAGCCTGCCCTGATAGTCGCCGACCTTGCCTTGAATATGACAGAAGGAGCCGTCGCCGATGTAGTTGAGACCATCTTCAATGTTGTCCCACATTATCGCGGGCAGCGCGCCCGTGCGGTCGCGGATTTCAAAGGTGAGGAACTGACCACCGTCGCGGCGGTCCTTCAAATCCCGGCGGCTGCAGTAGAAGACATCGTTGACAAGTGTGCCTGCCTTGAGGTCCTTAACAAACTGGCGCTTCATCAGCCGTTTTTAGAGGGATAAGCCGAGACTGAGCCGGTGGGACAACCACAGCCGCCTCATCGGCACAAAGGAGTAATCAATTGAATAGCGTTGGTAGCGCAGACCCAGACCGGTGGTAAAACCGGCAAAGATATCACCCCCGCCGCCTTCCCCCCAATCGGCGCCGAGCGAGTTATAGCCCCCGCGCAGCACCAGATACTGATTCAGCCAGCCTTCAACCCCGAGCCGGAAGTTGAACCGGTTGTCAAGCGGTTTGTTGAGAGTGAGATTAAGATTGAATGCCGGCACCGGCTGCCAGACCGCACCCAGCCCGAACTCAATCGGCAGCGGGTCGCGGGTTTCGCCAAACGGTTTTACCTGCCAGCCTAAATTGCTGGCGGTCAAACCAACCCGGATATTATACGGGAAGAGTTCATAACCGATACCGAGATTGGTGGCAAGCCCGAGCGAGAAAAAGGTGTCGATGTTTCCATAGAGACCGGCAATGCCCGCACCTAACATCATCCCTGGAGCGAGGCGCATTGCACCCGCAATGTTTAAGTTGGCAAAGGAGGCGCCGAAATAGCCCAGCGAATCGCCCTGTTCATTGGTCTTGGTCATCGTGCCCGAGTTGAGATAATAAGCCCCGATGCCGATAGCGATGTCCGGATTGACCGGCTGGGAATAGCCAGCGGCACCGGCATGGATTCCTGCCGGATAGTTGACATAACTGAACTGCCCGGCTGAAGAACCGACATTGAGGAGGTTAATCGGGCTCTGGTAAAATGAAAGTGCGCCCTCGGCGTTAACACTGGCTGCGCCGGCAAGCCCCGCCTCGCGCGCTGAGGGAATGATACGCAAAAAATCGTAAGTGGCTGTGCCCGCATTTGGGTCAAAGGCGACAAGGTTCAAAAGGACAATGAAAACGCTCACGCTAATAAGTTAACCCATCCCAGCGCCTCCTGTCAAGTTAATACTGATTGAAATTATTACCATATTTTTGAGGATGGTGTCAAGCACAGCTTTTTTTCGCCACTGCGGATGCAAGTGAAAACCGGCGTGCTTCAGCGCTATCAGCCTGCAGATTAGGGCAAAAGTTTGGTCAGCAATCACAGCCATACCTTTAAGAGATATCCAGTTCGCTTTCCTGGTTAACCTTCAGTCCTTTCCGGACAGCGGTTCAACAACCGCTCCCATACCCGTAGTGGTGGAGGGGACCTGCCCCTGGGAAGAAAGGCCATAAACCAAAAACTCATTAACTAATTGCCAATGTGTGCCTTACAGCAAGTTTGCCAATAACCCTTCAAATATCTCCGTTAATTTTCTAAAGATTCTGGCTCTAAATGATAGGGGGCGAATGGCTAAAATCACCTCTGAGGAATCCCTTTTTCATCTTTCCATTGCCCGTTCGGTGCTTTATACAATAAGGCAACTGGGCATTGCGCGTGGTGGTGCTAACAATATGCTTTATGGAGATTATCGCTATACCCATACCAACCTCGGTGTTGCCTGCACAACCGGAACAAGCGGCCAGAATTATCTCTACTGCAC
>CAZNRV010000215.1:0-1807 GCA_964575495.1 uncultured bacterium | reverse complement strand
CCGTTATGATAACCGCCCTTTGTTCTGCCCTGGGTTAAATCCTCTGATTAACCCCTTGTCAGTCCCTGTGTTAGAGCCTGTTTCCCGCCCTTTTTCCCGGTCTGGGACAAAGCCTGCTGCATAGCCCTTCTGCCATTACTTCTTTTGTCCTTTGCCTTGCCCTTTTCCCTTGAGTTTCCCTTGCCCTTTCATTCACCCTTTCCCTTGCCCTGATTGCCAGCCGGTTCAGTCAAAAATATTGAAAAATCATAATTGCAAAATCCAAATTTTTGCCTCCAGATAAGGTTGAGGTCAGGGAACGGTAATGTAAACCAAACCTTCAAGTTTGCTTCCACTAAATAATTGCTTCCGGCTTTATCGTTACAATGACGCATACCTGGTTATTTTAAGCGAAGCCGCGAGCTTGCCCTGAGCCAGGGCGAGGAAAATCGCACACATCTTGCCCTTGCCAGCGGAGCGAATCAAATCTCTTGACAATTCATTTCTCTTGGCTATCTTGAAAATGAAGCAAGATGAATGCAGGACTGGTTGTTTTCTCCCTTTTTGCCGGTTTTGTCTGCGGCTCAATCCCGTTTGGCTATCTTGCCGGGTTAATCAATCATCTTGATATCCGCAAAAAAGGCTCCGGCAATATCGGTTTCACCAATGTCCAGCGGATTCTTGGTTGGAAATGGGCGGTGCCGGTCTTAATCCTTGACATCGCTAAAGGGGTAGTGCCGGTGGTTTTTGCCCGGGGTTTCGGACTTCTGCCCGCAGCGGTCGGACTGGGCGCAATTCTTGGTCACACCTTCACCCCCTATCTGAAATTCTCTGGCGGCAAGGGTGTTGCCACCAGTATCGGCGTTGCTGCTGTTCTCTGCCCGCGCAGCCTTTTTCCAAGTGTCTTTGTCCTTTTGCTCATCCTGCTCATCACCGGTTTTGTCTCCCTTTCCTCGCTCGGTTTCAGCCTGAGCCTGCCGCTCCTTACCCTGATTTTTTATCAGGGCAATCCCATCCTTCTTATCTTTACCCTGTGCATCACCATCCTCCTCATCATCCGCCACATTCCGAATATCAAGCGCCTTTTAACCGGCAGCGAGCCCAGATTCGGTCTCTGGCTCAAACTGTTCGCAAAGACAAAATGAAGATTGGTTTTATCGGTGCTGGCCGCTGGGCACTTGCGCTCGCAATGAAACTTTCTCAAAAGGGGATTACGGTTGCGCTTTACGAGCCCAACCAAGAGGCGCTTGACCGGCTCGTTTCAACCCGACGCCATCCCGACCTGCCGGAAAATTCTCTTCTGCCCGATTCCATTTATGTTGCCGCTGACCCAGTGCAGGTCCTCGCACAGGCAGAAATGGTTGTCTTTGCCACCCCTTCATCCGCGCTTGCCCAGGTTAGTCAAGATTTGGCAAACCTGATACCACCATCCTGCCGCCTCGTCGTTTCGGTCACCAAAGGCATTGACCCGCAGACAAAGAAGCGGCTCTCACTTGTGCTCACCAAAACCCTACCGAAACTGCCGGTTGTTGTCCTTGCCGGTCCTGGAATACCTTATGATGTTGCCCTTGGTGATCCGACCTCACTCGTTGCCGCATCCGAAAACGAACAGGCAGCGCAAACCGTCCGTGACACCTTTACGATTAGTAACCTCCGTGTCTATTCCCATAACGATGTTACTGGCGTGGAAATCGCCGCCGCCTTCAAGAATGTGATTGCCATTGCCGCCGGCATTGCCGATGGCATCGGGCTGAGTCTCAACGCCAAATCTGCGCTCTTGACAAGGGGTCTGGCAGAAATCACCCGGCTCGGTCTTGCCCTTAACGCC
>CAZNRV010000214.1:0-2097 GCA_964575495.1 uncultured bacterium | reverse complement strand
CCTTTAACTGGGCGAGGAGATTAGAGGCCATTCCACCGGGAATCTGATGGGTGATCACCATTGAATCAACCGCCTTGGTACCGGGGATGCATTTCCCAGCCGTCAGCCGCTCAAAATGTTGCTCAATCGCCTCCAGCGCACTCAGGTTCAGTTGGGCTGCCCAGGGTGTTCCCTGAAAACAGGCAAGCATCGTTTCCACTGCCGGCTGCGAGGTGAAAAATGCCAGCGGCGCTGAGGCGGTATCAATGATATCAGCACCCGCCTCCACCGCCTTGAGATAAGCTGCCACCGCCATCCCGCTTGAAGAGTGGCAGTGAACCTGAACCTCAAGACCGGTTTCCTGTTTCAGCGCCGATACCAGTTCAAAGGCAATTTTCGGCGCAAGGATTCCCGCCATATCCTTGATGCAGATGGAGTCAACCCCCATTTCCTTCTGCTCCTTGGCTCTGGCTACATAATACTCAATTGTATGCACCGGGCTGATGGCATAACAGAGCGTCCCCTGCGCATGCCTGCCCGCCTTTTTGACAAACTCAACCGCCTTCTCAAGGTTGCGGGCATCGTTAAGGGCGTCAAAGATTCTGAATATGTCAATCCCACGTTCTGCTGCCCGATTGACAAATTCCTCCAACACATCATCCGGATAATTACGATAGCCGACAACATTCTGCCCGCGCAAGAGCATCTGCAGGCGCGTCCGCTTGACCCGCTCCCGAATGGTGCTCAGCCGCTCCCAAGGATCCTCATTGAGAAAACGCAGACACACATCAAATGTTGCCCCGCCCCACATCTCCAAAGACCAGTAGCCAACACTGTCAATCTGGGTTAGGACCGGGAGCATATCAGATAAACTCATCCGCGTTGCCCAGAGCGACTGATGCCCATCCCTGAGAGTGGTATCGGTAAATCTAATCGCTTTTTTCTCCATAATGCCTCACAATCTTTTCGGTTATAATTTCCAGAGCCATCGCCCTGGAACCCTTGACAAGTATTGTATCACCAGGTTTCAAAACGTCAAATAAGTCATCACCCACCTCGACGCTTTTTGAGTAGCGTTTGAGCCGTTTCGGCTCAAGCCCCGCCGCCAGCGCACCCTGGGCGATGAACTCTGCCTTTTCGCCAACGACAATCAAGCGGTCAACAACACCAGCCGCAACCCTGCCCAATTCCTGATGAAGCCTTGAACTCTCTTCACCGAGTTCCAGCATTTCGCCTAAGATGGCAACCCGGTTTTGCTCGGGTGCACTTGCCTTCAGGACCGCTAACGCCGATTCCATTGACTGCGGATTGGCATTGAAACAGTCATCAATCAAAAGCACCCCGCGCAGTTTTTTCACAGCCAGCCGCTGAGGCGGTAAACAGAACCCGTTTATCCCCGCAATAATTTCAGAATAATCCAATCCAAGAACCTGGGCAGCCGCAGCAGCCGTGAGAAAGTTATAGATATTATGCCTGCCCGGAATTGTCAGCCTGACTGGATATTTGCCCATAAACAGGAACTCACTGCCCTCTAACCCGTGCTCATCAATCCCTCTGGCAAAAACCATCGCATCCTCACCCAGACCAAAGGTAACAACCTTCACTTTCTTAAACCTTCGCACCATCTCCATAACCAGCGGGTCATCACCATTAATAACCGCCACCCCATTCTCAGGCAGCGCCTCAAGCAGTTCTCTTTTCTCTTTTGCCACACCCGCGCGGTTCTTCATAAACTCCAAATGGGTATCACCGATATTCGTTATTATCCCCACCTCTGGTTGACATACCCCTGCCAGCCTTTCAGTTCCACCCAGCTCATTCATCTCAATCTCAAATATCCCCAACTCAGTTGTCCGGTCCATCTCAAGGACTGTCAATGGCACACCAATCTCATTGTTGAAACTTGCGCGTGCCTTTACGAATTTAAATTTATTCGTTAGAATCGCAGCCAGCATTTCCTTGGTAGTTGTCTTGCCGTTAGAGCCGGTAACAGCCACAACTCTGACATTTAACCGCGAGCGGTACCAACGGGCAAGGTCGAGGAGCGCCGCCTTTGTATCCCCCACCTCGATAACAGGCACAGTGAGAGAAGACCAAAGACCGAAGACGGAAGACCGA
>CAZNRV010000213.1:0-2514 GCA_964575495.1 uncultured bacterium | reverse complement strand
ATCTAACACATTGTCAGACATCGCTGGTATTATAAAGAAACCGCAAGACTGGTCAAGGATAGGGAAGGCTTTGTTCACATACCCAGAACACCAGCGCCAATTTGCCTATCTCCAACCCTTGCCTTTTTTGGGTAAAAGTCGCTGACAACAAAAGCCATATTGACTCAATCTGCGATTGCTCAGCGAGCCGGCAGATAAACTAAAAAATTAACGCCGAATTTTTCAGGTTTGAGTTAAGTGATTAATTTTCAATATATTAAGAGATTGCCTGAAAAAATCAGGGCAGGTCCCCTCCACCACCCCGGTAGTAAACAGGCTAAGGTTAAGGCAAAGCTTGAGCAGTTTAGCTTAATGAGAAGCCGCTACCAGACATCGTCAAGAAGGGTTGTTGTCAGATTGGCTTTGCGAAACCTCGGGCTGGACAGAAGTCGGCGGTGAAACTCTACCGTTGTGGCGATGCCTTGAATAGTCGTCTCATAAAGTGCCCGCTCCATCCTCTTTATCGCCTCTTCCCGGTCTCTGCCCCAGGAGATGATTTTGGCAATCAGGGGGTCATAAAATGGGGGCACTCTGTAGCCGTGATAGATATAACTGTCAACCCTGATTCCCGGACCGCTTGGCAAAAACAAATCCGCAATCAGACCGGGCGACGGCTGAAAATCGTTGTCCGGGTCCTCGGCATAAATCCGGCATTCAAGCGCATGCCCGACAAGCCCCTCCGGATTTTCCTTAACCTTCAGCCTCGCACCTGATGCAATCTTTAACTGCTCACAAACGATGTCAACACCGCTAACCATCTCGGTAACCGGATGCTCAACCTGCAGCCTGGCGTTCATCTCCATAAAATAAAAGTTGCCAAGAGGGTCGGCGATAAACTCAACCGTTCCTGCATTCACATAACCGGCAGCAAAAGCAGCCGCCTTAGCCCACTGCACCAGCTTTTTTCGCAAATCGGGCGTGACCCCTGGTGCCGGGCTCTCCTCAAGCAGCTTCTGATGCCGCCTTTGGGCAGAACAGTCTCGCTCACCCAGGCTGATGATATTGCCCTTGAAATCGGCAAGAACCTGCATCTCGATGTGGCGGGAATCCGGAATAAACTTCTCCAAATAGAGCCGGTCATCCTCAAAAGACTTGTGTGCTTCTGCCTGACAAAGACCCCAGCCCGACTCCATCTTCGCCTCCTCCTTAATCACCCGCATCCCCTTGCCACCACCACCTGCTGCCGCCTTCAAAATTACCGGATAACCAATCTCCTTTGCTATCCTTGCCGCCTCCTTGGCACTACCAATCGCTCCTTCTGAACCAGGCACAACCGGCACGCCCGCACCCTTCATCCGCTCCCGCGCCTTAATCTTGTCGCCTAAAAGGCGCATTGTCTCTGGACTCGGACCGATAAAAACCAGACCCGAAGCACCAACCGCCTCGCAAAAATCAGGATTCTCAGCAAGAAACCCATAACCAGGATGAATCGCATCACAACCCTTGACCAGCGCCGCCGAAATGACCCTTGATGCATTAAGATACGAAAGCTGCGCCTGCGCCGGTCCGATACAGACCGCCTCATCCGCCACCCTTACCGGCAGGGAATCCCTGTCCGGCTCAGAATAGGCTAAAACACACCCTATCCCTGAATCCTTGCATGCCCGAATGATGCGCAGGGCAATCTCACCCCGATTAGCAATCAAGACCTTTTTCAGCATCTTACTCCATCATAATTACAGACCCCAACCTGTCAATTCGCACCCTTGGGTTTAGCAAACCGGTCAAGGAATTTCTCAATCCGGCGCTGATTCAGAAAATAAAGCACGGTAAAAATGACAACCACAACCGCAAAAACAATCCAGCCCCTGATGCCAAACCTGATGGCGCTCGCACCCACCCCACACTCAATAACATTGCTTGGCAGCCTCGCGACCAAGACCAGCAGCAGAAAAAACGGCAGAGGCATACCGGTCAGACCGGCAAGATAATAAACCCAGTCGCCGATTGGATTGGGGACAAGTAAAAGCAGAAATATATAAAATGTCCCGCGCTGAATAACCTGTGAGTCAAACTTAACCAAGGTATGATTGGGAACAAAAAGGCGCAGAACCCGTCTGCCCAAAAAACGGGCGATTAAAAAGGCAAGCGTTGCCCCGGTTATGACCCCAATCAGCAGCCAGGCAATCGTCGGCCAGAACCCAAGCGCATAACCAGCGGCAAACGCCATCACATTCCCGGGTAAAGGTGCAAACACAATCTGCACCAGTTGTAAAAAAATCGTTCCCAAGGGCGCCCAAGCACCCCAGGTTTGAACAAACCGCCTTAACTCCTCCGGACTGGAGAAAAGATGCCACCACCTTTTGCCTGCAAAAACAAAAAACAGTGCCAGTCCGGCAAGGATAATGGCGACAATAACCATTGTCACAATGCGGTTTCTAACTATCTTTGCCACGCACCTTAAAATAAACAATTTATCGCAGCGGTCAAGCAAATAAAAAAATTGACACTCATTCAGATAACATTATAATATTA
>CAZNRV010000212.1:0-1668 GCA_964575495.1 uncultured bacterium | reverse complement strand
CAGCAGGGGGGAGATGAATCTTCAACTCCCGGCAGCGGGCACCGGTTACATCATAGAGGATGAGGTCGGCATCACCGGCGTTGATGAGATTAAGGTTTAACAGCGTCCGGGTCCTTGCCGGATTGGGCTGTGCCTTAATCCTGCCGATTAGAACCTGATTACCGGCAGACTCGGCAACTCCGGGAACCGCTGAGTCCGATTTCACTGTCCAGATGTCATAGCTCATTACCGGCATTCCGCCGTAACTCCGGCCGGTAACCACAACATTAAACTCATTGTCAACCGCAATTCCTGCTGCCTGCTCGTCGTTGTTAAATGAGGAGTTGAACCTAACTTGAAGTTCAAGCAGACCGTCTGCCGAATAGCGCACCCGGCAGTAGTCGTTGCGGCCCAGGGTATCCTGGCTGTTGCCCAGGATGTGAATCCTGCCGCCCTGGTCAAAACAGACTTTAAGCGCAACATCGTTTCTGTTCGCTGGAGAGTTGTAAAACCTGAGCCAGAGCGTATCCCCGGTTTCCAGATTGTATGCGACCGTGGCAAAGTCGTAGTTAGTGCGCATCACCTTGCCGGTAATGTAAAGTGCGGAGGAGTTAAGAACCATCGCGGCTGGTTCTGCACCCTGGTTTGTGAATGCCTGAACCTTTGACCAGACCTCGTTGCCATTGGCGTCATATTTGACGGTGGCGTAGTTGTAGTGGCCTCCAGGTGGCGGGGCAGTAGCGGTGGCACCGGTTACATAGGCGTTGCCAGAGTTATCAACCGCAATCGCCACCGGGACATCACTAGCGTTGCCACTGCCGTTAAAAAGCATCACCCACTCCTCACCACCGCTGGTGTTGTATTTGACTGTGGCATAATCGGTATAACTTCCTTGAGTGCTGGTGCCGGTAACATAAACCGTGCCTCCTGGACCAAGCGCGAGGTCAACCGCTTTGTCGTTAGAACCGCCGTCGTAATTTACTGACCAGGCCTGATTGCCATCGGCATTGTATTTAATCGTAACAAAGTCGGTTATATTGGTGGCGTCGGTCTCATAACCGGTAACATAAACATTGCCATTGCCATCAATCACCAATGCGGACGGCTCATCATTCTTCCCTGCCGAACCCTGATAGGTGGCACGCCAGGCTTCAGAGCCATCCGGGTTCAGTTTCAGGGTGAGGATGTTATAGTCGGGATAGGTGCCAGTGGTTGCGGTCAGATATATCGCACCACTGGCGTCAACCGCTCCTGCCTGGGCGATGTCATTGGATGTGCCGGGACCGGCAATCCGGTTAACCCAGAGGGAATCACCGCCGGGTGAGTATTTCAGAACCACGATGTCAAATGCGGTAGTGGTGCCCGGGCTGGAGCCGAGCACAATCACATTGCGTTCTGCATCGGTGAAAACCCCGCATGCCATCTCATCGCTGTGTGCCGGACCATCATAGCGTCTGGTCCAGAGTGTATCACCGGCAAGGACACCGGTAAAAACTGCTACTAATATCCCGAAGACCGGGAGCAGACCTTTTTTCATCAGTCCTCCTTTTGGTTTGTTGACTTGATGGTAATTATATACCTTAGCCATTGCTGGGTCAATGATGCCATATCTCGGAAATGTTGACATAATTCAGGTTTTAATTATACTTGAATCAAAAGGAGAAGTCAAATGCAGAAGCTATTCATATA
>CAZNRV010000211.1:0-16334 GCA_964575495.1 uncultured bacterium | reverse complement strand
GTCAAATATAATGTCAAGAGTTGCGGAAGCGGAAAAGGACAAAAAACAGGGGTTTCAGGGCAAGAGCCTATCCTATCATTTAGCGTTAGAATTTTGATGGTTTGGGTTGATTTAAGTCATAGAATGCCAATGGGTTAGATAGTTCATAGTTTTTGGTTTTTAGTTAATTGGGCAGGTCCCCTCCACCACTCCCCCTGTTAGTTTGGTTTTCGGGTTGTGGTTCGGCGGTTGTGGTGGTTTGAGTAGTTCAAAGGCGGTGTTTTTTCAAGCGGGTTGTGAGGAATTTGTTGACTTGGAATGGGGTTTGATTAGATTTTAGGTCGTGATAATGAGTTTTCAATTTAACAGTTTAACCGGAGGCGGTGATGAATAAGTCAGAGGCAGGTTTTTTAAAGCAGCTGAAAAGGGAGAAGGTGGGGTTTTTGCAGTTGTGGTTTACTGATGTGTTGGGTTTTCTTAAGGGGATTACGATTTCGGGTCAGGAGATGAAAAGGGCTTTCCGGCACGGGCTTAATTTTGACGGTTCTTCAATTGAGGGTTTTGCCCGGATTGAGGAGTCGGATATGCTCATCAAGCCTGACCCGGACAGTTTTGCCATTTTGCCCTGGAGGATTCAGGGCGAACGTGCAGGCAGGGTTTTCTGTTCGGTTCTTTTTCCGAATGGCAAGCCGGTGCCCTTTGACCCGAGGGAGGTTTTGCGAAGGGTTTTGAAAAGGGCAGAGCGGATGGGTTTCTCCTGTTATGCAGGTTGCGAGCTTGAATGTTTTTATTTTAAGGGTGAGGACGCACCGCGACTTTTGGATTCGGGCGGTTATTTTGACATCACACCGAGCGCGGTTTCTGAGGAGGTGCGCGAGGGAACGATTGCCGGGCTGGAGAGGTTGGGCGTGAAGGTGGAGTGCAGTCATCACGAGGTTTCGCCAAGCCAGCATGAGTTTGACCTTCGTTATACCGATGCTTTGAAAATGGCGGACAGTGTCGTAACCTGCCGTTTTGTTGCCCGGCAGATTGCGCGGGAGCACAATGTTTATTGCAGTTTTATGCCCAAGCCGGTTTACGGGATTAACGGTTCGGGTATGCACATCCACCTTTCCCTTTTTAAGAACGGTAAAAACGGCTTTTTCTCAGCAGGTGATGAGATGAACCTTTCGCCAGTTTGCCGGCATTTCATTGCCGGGCTTTTGCGCTATGCGCCGGAGCTCACCGCGGTAACCAATCAATGGGTGAATTCATACAAGCGCCTGGTTCCGGGTTTTGAGGCGCCGGTTTATGTTTCCTGGGCAAGGATGAACCGCAGCGCCCTGGTGAGGGTGCCCGCATTTTCAAGGAGCCGACCGGATGCGGCAAGGATTGAGTTTCGCTCGCCTGACCCTGCCTGTAACCCATATCTGGCGCTTGCGGTCATCATCGCTGCCGGGCTCAAGGGGGTTGAGGCAAAAATGCCATTGGCACCGGCAACAACCAATAACATCTATCGCATGACCGAGGAGGAGAGAAAAGAGGCAAATATCACCTGTTTGCCAAAGGACCTTTCTGAGGCGATTGGGCTTACAGAGAAAAGCGAACTGGTGCGCACAACCTTGGGTGATGAACTTTTTAACTTCTTTCTGCGTAACAAAAAGCAGGAGTGGGATGAGTATAAGGCGCAGGTGACCGAGTTTGAAATCAGGCGGTATCTGCCGATTCTCTAAGCGCGGTTAGGTGTTAAATCTTTTGCTGTTTGCGGTTGTTTTTTCTGCAAGGGGGATTGTGATTTCTGAGGTGATGGCAAATCCGAAAGGTGGAGGTGGCGCGCATCTGCCTGAGGACCGGAATGAGTTTGTGGAAATCTATAATGAGGGGAATGAGGCGGTTGACCTTTATAATTACCGGATTGGTGATGGTGATGCGGTTGATATTATCTGCGCCTGGCAGGATTCAATAATCCTTGAGAAAAATCCCGCTTGTATTATCAACTGGACCTGGCTGAAACCCAAGGGTTATGCGGTTATCCTTGACCCGGAATATCTTGACCCTGATGCTCAGGGTGGTTTTGTTCAGCCCTATATTTTTGGTGACTCCTGCCTGATTCTAACCGTTGGGAATACGACGATTGGCAATGGTCTGGCAAACAATGACCCGATAACAGTTTTCTCAATTTATGGTGACAGTTCCACATTTGGCACGGCTATAGATATGAGCGACAGCTTCCCTGGTAATGCGGGTGATGGGTTTTCCTGGGAGAGAATTGACCTTTTGGGTCCGGACATAAAGGAGAACTGGGCGGTCTGTCCTGAGAGTTCGGGTTCAACACCGGGAAGGGCAAATGGGATAATAGGGGTTATTGATTTAGCGATAACAGGGGTTTTTGTAATTGATTCGGTTGTGCCGGGACAAGGAAAATTTTTCAATTTCGGGGTTAGTGTCAGAAATAACAGTTTTATCCAGAGTCCGAGAGGCGAGATTTGCGCCTGGTTCAGCCCTGGCGACACCTTTTTGCGCACAGGATTGCCTGAAATAGAAGCGCAGAGGGAAACAATATTTGTTTTCAGTGCGGTGATGCCGAAGATGCAGAAAGAACTTTGGGTTAAGGTTATTGTGCCTAATGAAAAGGACACGATGAACAATCGGGCAAGGGTTCTGATTGTTTTAGGAGGGAAAAGGCAGGTTTTGAGCCTTGGTTTTAATAGTTTCACTCCTGATGATGACGGGTTTGAGGACAGCCTGCCGATATTTTATTATCTGCCTGAACCGCAGGCAAGATTAACAATAAAGGTGTTTGACCTTCAGGGCAGGTTGGTGAGAACAATTGTTGAGAATTTTAATTGTGATGATGCTTGCGCAGGCACGGTTTACTGGGATGGAACAAAGGATAACGGCAGACTCGCTGCAGCCGGATTTTATGCTGTCGTGCTTGAGTGCAAATATCAGGGCGAGAGAATCAGGGCAAAACTGCCAGCGGTTTTAGTGAAGAAATAAAAGGGTTATTTGATTCTGCCAGAAAGGATATAATCTGCAGGGTTTACCCAGTTGCCGTTGAGGGTGATGCCGTAATGGAGATGATTGCCGGTTGCCTGACCGGTTGCCCCGACAGTTGCGATGACCTCGCCCCGTTTTACATATTTGCCAGCACTAACCTTCAGGGTGCGACAGTGTCCGTAAAAGGTGTGGATGCCATACCCATGGTCAATCTCTACTGTTCTGCCAAAACCCGGTTTCCAGCCTGAATAAACAACCCTGCCATCAGCCGGCGCGACAATCGGGGTTCCGGGCGGAGCGACAATATCCATACCTTCGTGCATTTCGCGTCTGCCGGTAAACGGGTTCTGGCGATAGCCAAAGTTAGATGTTACCCAGCCCTGAACTGGCCAGATTGAAGGCAGATAGCGCAGACGCTCCTTTTGCTGTTTGGCGGTGCGGTCGAGTTCTAAAAGGGAGTTCTGGGCGAAATTTGCCCGGCGCAGAAGTTCATCAATCTCAGGTGCGACGCTTAATGGCTGGTTGCCACCGATTCCCATCTTGCGGACATCATTGGGCACAAGATTAAGGTTCATTGCTGCCCTGAGACGGTTGTCCATTTGCTCGGTAAAGGCAAGGAACTGACGGAAACTGTCAACAGCCGCAGAATAGGCAGAAAGTTTCTGGTTTAATACCGAGTTTTCCGCAATCAGCCGGTTGAGAATCCCCTGGCTGGTAAAGCGGTTCAAAACAAGCCGGCTGATGGCACCAGTGAAAAAGAGAAAGCCCAACAGAACCGCAGCGCCGATATATATATAGTGGAGGGGCGCGGCAAAATTCAATGCCTTGTTACGTCGGGTCAGGTTAACCCAAACCTGGAGCCTTTCCATAATGGCAGTTTAACAACTTTAAATTCGCTGTCAATCTTTTCTTTTCACAAAGTTTTATTTTGACCGAGCAGGGTTTTTTGGTATAATATAAAGTTATAAACTAAAAAGGAGGTCTTTTGTATCGTTTTATCAATCGTGCCAGCGTTTTTCTAATGCTGGCAGTAGCTGTTCTTTCTGCCGGTGTTCAGAACCATTATAATATGGGACCGGCACACAGGTTTACGCCTGTTACCGGCGGGGAAATCAACCGCATCAGCTTCAGCAACGGGCTTTTTATTGATACCCGGTATGGCGAGCCGGTTATCCCGGCTGATTTAAGGGTTCAGCCCGGAGACGAAGAGGCGGTTTATTATATTGTGCAGTTTAGCGGTCCGATTCAAAGGCGCTGGTTTATAGAACTCAAGCGGCTGGGCATTAAGACCATCGGTTATCTGCCCAATTACGCAACAATTGCTCAACTGAGTCCTGAACAGCAGGAGCAGGTTACAAGTTTGCCTTTTGTTAATTGGATAGGAATATTCCAGCCCGCATATAAGGTTCAGGCAGAACTGCTTGAGGGTGATGGTGTCAAAGACATCGCCATTCTGGTTACCCCGGGTGAGGAGCCAGAACCGGTTAAGGCGATTATTGTTAACCAAAGTGGCACGGTTGTTAATACAACTACGAGCCCGTTTGGCACGGTAATTGAGGCAACAGTCAGCGCATGGGCAATTCCGGCAATTGCGCGGAGACCCGAGGCTTTCTGGATTCAGGAACGGACCGAGCCAACAACCGCCAATAATAAGTGCCAGTGGGTTACCCAGTCTGGCTGGCGTTCAAGCGCACCACCAGACACCTCACTTGAAGCGCGTCCTGCTTGGCTTAAGGGTGTGCGCGGGCAAGGGGTAATAATGTCAACAACCGACACCGGATTAAATATGGGGCATGATATGTTCCGCGATGATTCAATGAGCGTGACACCGCCTGGTGTCTGGCCAGAACACCGCAAGGTTGTTGCCTATAAGAAGTATGGAACTGCAGATGCGACCGAAGGTCAGTATCACGGCTCCCACGTGAACGGAACGATTGCTGGCGACGACTCAATTACCGGGGGCAGTAGTTTTTATGATGGGATGTCAATCAAGGGCAGGCTCTACTTTGTGGATGTGACCAGCGGCACCAGTTTTATTGTTCCCAATGACCTTTGGACTGTTTGGGACACGGTCTATTTTGGTCGGGGATTACCAGATTCACTGCGCCCGATAAAGCAGCACTCCGGTTCCTGGGGCTGGGGTAATTCCAGCGGGACATATTTGATTCAGGATGCATCAACCGACGCATTCGCCTGGGCTTATAAGGATTTTTTGAATATTATGGCAGCGGGTAATGAGTCATCAACCCGTAGAATCCGCAATCCGGGAATCGCCAAGAATGTTCTGACTGTGGGCGCTACGAGGAACGGCACTTCATCAAATGCCATCGCCAGTTTTTCCAGCCGGGGTCCGACCCAGGATGGCAGGCTGAAGCCGACAGTAATGGCACCAGGTGAGTCGCTCTATTCAGCAACCCGTACTGGAACCAATAGTTTTTCATCAATGAGCGGAACATCAATGGCCACACCAGCGGTTTCAGGTGCGGTTGGTCTGATGCGCTGTTATCTGCAGATGGGTTATTATCCTACTGGTGAACCGGTTGAGGAGAACCGGCTTGATTATATCTCAGCGGCGCTCGTACGTTCGATGGTAATCGCATCAGCTGACCCGAACATAGGCTCTTATACCCCGCCGGATAATAACATTGGCTGGGGCAGAATTGATGTTGATTCGGTGTTATATTTTGCTGGTGATACCAGGCGGCTTTTGTTAAAGGATGATACCTCTGGTCTTGCTACCGGTGAATATAAGATGGAGTATTTTCAGGTAAACTCCGCGATTCCGCTGAGGGTGGCACTGGTGTGGACCGATACCGCGGCTGCGCCCAATGCCAACCCGACGCTGGTGAATAACCTTGATTTGGAACTGGTTTCTCCTACAGGCGTGTCCTATCATGGCAACAAGTATTTAAGCGGTCAGTCAATTGAGAACCCAACCGGCTGGGATTCTATCAATGTTGAGGAGTGCTGCCGGGTCAATGCGCCTGATTCTGGGCTCTGGGCAATCAAGGTGTGGGCACGCAATGTTGCCACAGGCAGCAGACAGCCCTTTGCCTGGACAATCACCGGCGATGTGAGCTCCAGTTCATTTCTACAAGATGTTGGGGTGAGTGCGATTCTGGCACCAACCGGCGAGATTGACTCGGGTACAATCGTTACACCGCAGGTTTTGATTCAGAATTTCGGGACTGAGGATGAGAGCCTGGCGGTGGTTTTTGCGATTGCACCGGATTATGCTGATACCCAGTCAATCTTCATCACTGCGGGTGCGACTGAGACATTGAACTTTGTTGACTGGGAGGCACTGGTCATCGGCAGTTATGTGAGCCGGTGCACGACGATGCTTGCTGGTGATATGAACACAAGCAATGACCTGGCAACTGACAGTTTTGAGGTGGTCTCAATAACCGGCATTGCCGAAGCCAATAACCTGCCCCGGCGCCTGGTGCTTGAACCTGCCCAGCCCAACCCGTTTACCAGCCGGGTCAGCATCCGCTATGGGCTGCCGGCTCCGGCAAGGGTAAGGATTCAAATCTTCTCAGTAACCGGTGAGCTGGTCAAAACCATAACTGCTACGGAAAAACCGGCTGGATTCCATTCTGCATACTGGCAAGGCACGGACGAACGCAACCGCAGTCTTGGCTATGGTGTGTTCTATGTCCGACTCACCAGCGATGAAAAGGTGCTGACCAGAAAAATGGTCAAGACAAGATAGAAATTCATACAAGCCAAGAGGCGGAAGGCTAAACCTTTCCGCCTCTTATTTTCTTCTGAATCTTTGTCTTAACGAGGCCGGACCAGTCTGATGGTCTGGTTTTCTATTCTGCCCAGAAAGAGGCCAGAGTTCAGGGGTCTGCCCGAATCGTCGGCTCCATCCCAGGTAAATAAACCTTCATTGCCTGCTGGCTGCAAAATCCTGACCAGTCTGCCTGAAGGGTCATAGATGCGCAAAAGGCTGGGCTTTTTGCTACGGTTTTGAACAAATCTGATGGTCGTTTTCTGCCGGAACGGGTTGGGCTGAATAAGAGCCTCGGAATAAATCCCGGTTGGCCGGGCGGTTTCCGCACATCCCTGGCTGCCGGCAATCACCGAGATGCTCGCACCCTCGCTGTTTGCAATTAATATCCGGTTTTGGTCAGAAACCCAGAGCGCCTGAGCCGGAACCAGACCGCAGTTAATGGTGGCAATCACCTCAAGGCTTGTGCAGTCTATCACTGAGACATTGTCATCGCCGGAATTGGGACAGTACAGGTGATTATCCTGCTGGTTATAACTCAATCCCATCGGCATCGCACCAACCTGAACCTCTGCCACTACCGTATCCCCTGTCCCGTCAATCACACTGACCGAATTGCCACCAGAATTGACACAGAACACCTGCTCGCCGTTCCAGTTCCGGGCAAAGCCTGAAGGTCTTCCGCCCACCGGTATTGTTTTCACCACCGAATCGTGCTCAGTATCAATCACCGAAACGGTGCTGGCGGTGTTGTTGGCGCAGTAAATCCGGTTATGCTCCGGATTGCAGAAAAGGGCAACCGGCCAGTTGCCTACCCTGATGCTTTTTTGTAAACGGTGGGTGAAAACATCTATCACCGCCACGGTTCCTGAACCGGCACAGGCACAATAAACCCGGTCATTTTCCGGGCTGACACAGAGCGCCTTGGGCTGGTTGCCAACCATAACCTCTGCGACTACCGTATCCCGCGTCTCTGAGAAAATAGTTACCGTGTTGTCCAAGTTACTGGCAATGTAGAGAGAACTGTCTCCATCAAGAAAAACCATCGCCTCAGGCCTTCGGCGCACGGAAATTATCTTGCTGATACTGTCGGTCCTGGTATCAATTACCGCTACGAGCCCGCTGTCCCGGCTTGCGGCATAGAGTCTGGTGCCAGTAGCATTCGGGCATACCCGCCAGGGGCAGCCGGGAACAGAAATCTCGGCAACCGGTTCCAGAGTCCTGATGTCAATTGCCGAGAGATAGTTGCTCCACTGATTTGCCGAATAAACCTTTGCTCCTGCCTGGGCCAAGGCAATCGGCCAGGCACCAAGCCTGATGGTCTGGATAACCGCGAGTGCTCTTGCATCAATCACGGTGATGTCGTTAGTGCGCCAGTTGATTGTATAGACCAGGTTTGCAATCTGATTGAACCCGAGGGTCCATGGGTATGAGCCGCAGGGGATAATAGTGATTATTGAGTCGGTAATGCAGTCAATAACGATAACCTGATTTTTTGTCGGGCTGGCAGCAAAGAGGCGGTTATCGGTTGAGTCATAGACCATAAACCCGGTCGCAGCATTGGTGAAGATTGTTCTCACAAGGGTGTCAAGAGCACCATCAATAATTGATATGCCGCTGTTATGGCTGGAGTAAATGCGGTTTTCCCTTTGGTTAAACACAAGGTTTTGTGGTGTGCTGCCCACAGGAATGTTCGCAAGCACCTGTTGGGTTGAGCCATTAATCACGGTAACATTATTGCTGATCGCATTGGCAGCGTAAATCTTGTTGGCGATTGGGTTATAAGAGAGGGCGTTGGGGTTTGTTCCTACTGGAATTGTTGCGAGCACCTGATGGGTTTGTCCGTCAATCACCGAGACCGTTGCCGCAAGTTCATTTGCCACATAGATGAGGTTGTTTTCGGAATTGACAGCGAAGGCGCAGGGTCTTGTGCCCACGCCAACGGTTGCAATAACAGAGTCAGTTTCGCCGGCAATCACTGAGACATTGTTGTTGATATAATTGGCAAGATATACAAGATTGGTGCCAGGGTTTGCTACAAGCGCATAACCGCCCCAGCCAACATTAAGCTGCTTGACCAAGCGGTTGGTGGCGCCGTCAATTATTGTCAGAGAGTTGGAGTAATAGTTGGCAACATAGATTTTGTTTGCCGCGGGATTGTAGCACATCGCCAGGGAAAAGTAGCCGGTTGGAACCCGGGCGATTTTCTGACTTGGGGCGCAGTCAATCACAATGGTTGCCTCGCCATCCTGACCGGCAACATAAAGCCGGTTGTTTATCGGGTTGAAGGCGCAACAGCGCGGGTTGACCATTCCGCCGATGGAATCTGGTAAAAGTATCGTTTTCTCAAGGGTTTGCGCATTCAGACTGATAGCGAAGAATAGAAGAAAAACCTGGGGCTTATTATTCATCTAAATGTATTGAAGCGATTATAGGATAGACCGGTTTCAGGTCAAGCTCTCCTGAAAGATTACTAACTGATTGAAATATAAGGTGAAGCGCAGAGCCAAAAGTATTACAGAACTCTCAATCGGGTAACAAGTCTGAAAGCGGTGTAATCAAGGGGGTGGTGGGGGGGACTTGCCCCTTCCTCGACCATTTATTAAACGCAAACTTTTTAACTATCAGCTATTCTGTAACTTATTTCCACTTTCACATCCAGACCCAAAGATTCTGCGTTAATTTTTCTGGGAATTTTGAGCCTTAATAAGGGGTAGTTGTTGTAATTGACAATTGGCTGAGGAAGGTCTATAATCTTTCGGAAAGGTTCATTTAATCAGGAGGAATTTATGAAGATTATCCGGTTTATGCTTTTTGCCGGGCTGGCAGCGGTTTGTTCGGCAGAATGGGTTTCAATCGGTCCTGATGGCGGCTATATTCAGGCGCTGGCAATTGACCCGAGCAGCTCCAGCCGGCTCTTAGCGATTCCTTATACCTATCCTGATACACCGAAGGTTTATGTCTCCCAGGACAGCGGTGCAAACTGGCAGGTTTTAGGCAGTTTCGGCGACATCTATCCGCTGTGTCTGGCGATTGACTGTCATCAGCCCCAAAAGGTTTATGCGCTTGGTCGCTCAGGCGGGGTCTGGTTTTCCACAGATGGTGGCGAGAATTGGCTGAGCAGGGGGCTTGACGGGTTTGCCTATGCGCTGAAATCCGACCCGCATAATGCCGGCAGGGTATTTGCCTGCGGTTATGGTGTTATTGGCAGCAATGTTCTGCCAGCGGTTTTTGTTTCCACTGATTATGGCGAGAACTGGGTCAGGGTGATTGTGGATTCGCAGGCAAACTCAATTCAGGCTTTCTGGGTCAGTTTTGACCCAAGTGTGAGCGATTTGGTCTGGATTGGCTGTAATGGGGCACGGATTTATCGTTCAGGGAATGGCGGTATGAATTGGGAAATGCGGGGTTCAGGTCTGCCAGAAAATTCAACGGTGCAGATGGTTTCGGTAAATCCGGGAAACAGCGGTATCCTGCTTGCCGCCACATCAGCCGGTGCCTATCGCACAACCGATGGTGGTGAGGATTGGCAACAGGTGCAGGTGCCGCAGGCAAGGGTGGTTGACTTTCCCCTGACCGATGGGGCAAGGGGTTATGCGGTTGGTTATGATGAAACGACCCGGACAGGCCGGGTGTTTGTTTCCATTGACTCGGGTGCGAACTGGACACTGGCGCAGCCCGGGTTTGTGCTTGACAAAGCCAGTGGTTTCTGTTCCGACCCGAACATCCCTGATGTCGCCTTTATTAATAATAACCGGGGTGTTTTTCGGACGATTGATGGCGGGAATCACTGGTCAGAAAGGCATTCTGGTATGCGTTTTGCCCATATCTCAACCATCAGTGTCAATCCGGTGGAATCAAGCCGGGTCTATCTGGAGTTCTATGAAAACGGGGTTTATAAATCTACTGATGGTGGCAACACCTGGCACCGGTGTCAGGACTTTCTTGCCTGCGGCAATATCTGCGGGATTGGAATTGCGCCCGGCGCAGCCGCGGATATCCTCTATGCGCTGGAAGGCAAAGGCTGAGGGTCATCTGAGCTCTTTAAGAGCACGGACGGCGGGTCCGTCTGGACACAAATAGACTCTTACTATGATGATGGCGGCTGCTGTATCGTTCATCCTGAAAATCATTCTTTGATTCTAACTGGCGGCAGAGGACCGCTGACCCAGACCAACTGGTCATTTGTTGTTTCCTATTCAACGAATGGTGGTATGAACTGGACAAGGTGCAACCTTTCAGGTTCAACCGCGGGTTACTGCTATGCGTTGGCGGTTGCACCTTCCCAGACACAGGTGGTTTATGCTGGAGGCGAGGTTGGTGGTTCAGGTGCGGTTTATCTTTCAACTAACAGGGGGTTAAACTGGACAAAAACCGCGGGTTCACCTGCAGACACGGTTTTTGGTCTATCGGTTCACCCTTCAGACCCAAACCGGGTTTTTGCCGCAACGAGTGGCGGTGTCTATCTGACTACGAATTCTGGAGCCAGCTGGAGTCTGTTATATCGCCAGTCCGGGTTGCGGGCAGTAAGAATTTTCCCATCCGCACCGGATACAGTCGTTGCCGCCGGCGACTCCGGGGTAATTATTTCCACAAACCGTGGTAACTCCTGGGCGCGGATGAATCAGGGGCTTGGCTGCCTTCGTATAACCAGTCTGGAGTTTATCCGCAGAGCAGAAATCAGTCTCCTTGCCGGAACCAATGGCGGTGCGGTTTACGCCTGGACCTTTCCCACCGGTATTAAAGAACTGCGCGCAAATAAACCCGACTGGCTGAGGCTCAGCCCGAACCCGGCAAGAATACAGACAATAGTAAAATTGGGGAAGCCGGCTGACCTCCTAGCACTTTATGATGCCTCAGGTAGAAGGCTCTGGCATCAGGCGGGCACAGCAGCCGTGGTGAAGGTTGATGTCGGCAGATTCCCGGCCGGATGTTATCACCTTGAGGCGATCACAGATGGAGAAAGAAGTTATCGCCGGTTAATTATCAGCCGTTAAACCGGGCAGGGTTTTTAGCCCTCAAACCCGGCTTTGACACCATTCTTGACGACCGATAAGATTAGTAATGATGATGGTCTTTTTTATACCTTGCCGTTACCTAGTAAAGAGCCGGCACGGCGCGCTGAATTTGATGCTCAACCGTCTGAGCCTCTATCCCGAATCCCCCATCATTACGCTACTACCAAAAGTATTGAGATGGTAAATAAAGGGCACTTTTCTTGACAAGATTTAACGGTTGCTTATTGTATTATTATAAACTATGAACCAGGAATTGGCACAGACTATTAAGCTTTATGCAACCGCGCCCCACAGACAGTTAAGCGAGTACTTAATCGGTAAGTCCAAAGACACTCTGATCGCCATGCTCGTTGACCTTTTGACGATGTACATAAACGACAAAAACTCCTCAACGATAAGGGAGTTTCTCACAGTAACCATCACGGGTTATCAACATAAAGAGACTAAAATTGGCTACAACGGTTTCAAGCAGGATGCCTTTCTTCCAGGAAGAACAATTAAGTGTGAAGCAAAACCCAAAAATTTTGATTCCGGTGAGTATGAAAGGTATAGAAAAGGCGAACGCAAAACCGCACCTGCAAAACTGAACGGTGGGGGAAATTTTACTGATTACACACCGGCAAGATTAAATAAAGATCTAAGCGAAAAAGACTTAAATATGCTGGTCAGTGGGTTTGTTGATGGCAAGTTTGTTTACATTATTGAATTTCCTTTTAACTCGCCCGACTTTGTTAAAAACCTCCGGAATAAAATCAAACGCTGGCAGGAGAAACTAAAGGGCAGCCGAACCACCACCGGACAGTTTTTAAGAAGCGCTGAGTTTGATTATCGGGATTATATTAATTGCCCGAATTTAAAAATTATCTACATCCTATCTAAAGAGGAACTCAAAAAATACCGTCAGTATATTAACCGCGGCTTTTATGAATTTCTTGTTAGCCGGGCGCAGGGTTGTCTATGCCAGACTATTTAAATCAATTAATCTGCGGTGATGCCTTGCAGGTTCTCAAAACCCTTCCGGAGGAGATTGTTGATGTTGGGGTAACATCTCCGCCTTACAACAAGGGGGAAAATAAAAAGGGCTGGCTGGTCCCGGCGGTCAAGTATACCGGTGCGACTGACCGGTTGCCCGAAAAGGAATACCAGCAGAATCAGATTGATGTGCTTAACGAAATTTACCGAATAACCAGGCCCGGCGGTTCGTTTTTTTATAATCACAAGACCAGATGGGAAAAGGGGTTAATGCTTCATCCGCTGGACTGGTTAAGAAAGACAAAATGGGTTATCCGGCAGGAGATAATCTGGGATAGGATGATCGCTGCCAATATCCGGGGCTGGCGGTTCTGGCAGGTGGAAGAAAGAATCTACTGGCTCTACAAACCAAAAGGGAAAAACCTGATCGGCGCAGAGTTAAAGCCCAGACATTCATTACTGACTTCAATCTGGCGTTTTCCTCCTGAACAGGAAAATCCGCACCCGGCACCATTTCCTTTGGCACTGCCAATTCGGGCAATATATTCAATTATGGACGAGACCAAGGGTGTTGTTATTGACCCTTACTGTGGCAGTGGCACGACCCTGATTGCCGCAAAAATTTTAGGTCATAATTACATAGGTATTGATATCTCACCAGAATACATCCGGCTTGCGGAAAAAAGGTTGCAGCACTATGAAAAAGAAATCCCTTTTGCCCGACAGGAAATGGCAAAACATACTGTCCTGAAGACCTTTAAGGAGCGCAAGGCAAGAGGTGAATTTACCGGGAAATATGGACCCATGCAGTCAGAAAAGAGTTTACAACTATTCCGCACCCGCGAAGGCAAAGGATATGCAACAACCAACCGGAAAAAGTCACTATTAGAGTAAAGATTCTCCTGAAAACAAGAGAAATTTAACCGCAACTAACCTATTTCACCACCACCACTTTTTGCACCAAAGCCCGGTCGGTATTTCTGAGTTTCAGAAAATAAACGCCGGGAGAAACCATGCGGGTATCCCAGAAGAAAATGCCCGCACTGTTCGGACTAAGCCGGTTGCTCTCTCTGCCGGTGCGGTCATATACAACCATCTGCCCGATTTGGCCCCGAACCGGACTGGTGGAAATTACTGCAATACCTTTAACCGGACTTGGACAGAGCAGCCGGATGGGAGACGGTGAATCAAGCCGTTTCGGCCTTGGTTCAGCAGTACCGGTCGGCTCAATGGTCGTAAACTTGACCGCCCGACCCGAAACAATCGGTCCCGCACCATTGGCATAACTCCCGTTGTATAAACACTGAATTGCAATCTGGCGGGGCTGGTCCTGAATGCCCACGGTTGAACTGGTATACCCATTCGCGGTCAGATATTGAAATACAATCACATTATCACCGGTAGGCGTGCCAACGGTTGTGTCATAGATGATAACCTGAAACTTGTCCCTCAGAGTGCGCGGGTTGTAGTAAAAGACACTGTCATATTCAATAATCAAACGATGGTTGCTGGTGTCGTAATGGTAATAAACAAACCCGGTGTTGTTGTAGTCCGGATAAAGGTCGTCCCAGTTGACACAGATAACACCGGGTGGGGTTTGAGTGCTGGGCAAAGGCTGATTGGTATATCTTGGTGTGCGATAAAATCCCGGACAGAGCCAGCCATCAGCCGAAATGGAAAGGGAATCAAATTCCTGACCATAAAAGCGGAATGGTCCAAACCCCTCAGGCAGGGCAATAACCTTGACGCTGTCATTGTGAGGGAATGTTAGTCTTGTACCAACAGCATTAATCTCAACCCAGGAGTAAACCGGATGTTCGGTGTAGCCGGTGTCAATGTCATCATAAGCCCAGTAGCGCGGTGGCCAGCGCGGGCCATCTGGAATCGGGTCGGTGATGAGATACCGACCGATTTGGATGTTGAAGTTGGTGTGATAGGTGCTTTCATCAGCAAAGATTGTCAAACTGAAAAATGCCTCGTGTTCGCGCGGGGTTTGGTTTGAAGAGAGTAAAAGATAGGGGATGGTGCTGAGTGCGGTGTCGCCACCGGCAATATCACCAAAAAGGGATGAGTCCTGAAGGATGGTGACAAAGGTGTCGTTTGTTGACAAGAAGGCAGAGACATTGTGAGCGGTCACCGTGCCGGAGTTTTTAAGAGTTATGTAGACCGCTATGCTTTCACCCGGGTCCCAGAAGTTGTCACCGCCAAAGTCGTCAATCCGGGTGCGATGCAAGCCCAAAAGGGGCATATTCAAAGGCAAAGGGTGACTAAGGGTTGCCAGACCGGCAACACCCGCCCTGGTTACTTCGGTGCAGAACTCATTGTTGTTGTAGCCGGCGCCAATAGAGTCACCGGGTGTGTGATACCAGGGATTGACAGGCCAGAAGTCCTCAATCCCGCAGAAGGCTAAGTAGCCGTTGTTCCAGAATGGTCCGTGGTCAGAGTTCTGGTTGTCATTGACCATCCGCTTGTAAATCGGCAGGGTGGTATAGGTGTCGGCAATTGCGGTAAACCAGTCAACAAATGGTTCGCAGGGCGGGTTATTAATTTTGCCCAAAACATCCAGGTTCTCAGGTTCGGCGTCAACATAGCCAATCATATCAAAGTTGAGAACCCCAAGGATGGAATCGCCCTGAGCACGCGCCTGACCCGCATAGTATTCACTGCCGTAAAGCCCGAACTCCTCGCCGGAAAAGGCGATGAAGCGCAAATCATAGGTAAAGAGATAGCCCTGAGTGACCCTTGCCGCCTCAAGGACGGCGGCGGTGCCCGAGGCGTTGTCATCAGCACCAGGCGCATTGTTTGGCGCATAGGAGTCAAAGTGTCCGCAGATAATCGCATACGGGTTGCGATTTCCGCTTGTCCCGTATTTTATACCGGTCACATTCGGGGCATGACCAGAGGTATGATTCTGCATTATCACGGTATCACAGCCGTAAGCGATGAACTTCTGGCGAATCCATTCAGCTGCTGCCCGGCAGGAGTCAGAGGTAGAATAGCGGGTGCGATAGCGCTGGAGCCGGTTGACATAGGAGAGAACAGAGTCAGGCGAGACCGCACTAACCATCTGTTCAATCAAGGGGTTGGATGATACTGGGGGCAACTCAACCTTTATTGGCTTGAAAACCCAGGGCTGGAGCCCGATTCTGGCAAGCATTGCCCTGAGGCTCATTAGTTGCTCAACATTTTCTAAGGCAATTGCCACAAGATAATCAGCGCCGTCAAAATCAAGAATCTGGCTGATGCGGGCAAGTTCCTTTTGGTTTGTCCAGTCAAAGAGATGAACCTGATAATAGACCTTGCCTCTTGGGTTGTAATCAAGGATTCTGCCATTCAAGTTGTTAAGGATATGTTCATCCTGTTCTGAACCGAGCACAAGCACACCGTTACCGTTAACACCGACAACCTTGAACATATCTTTCAGTTGTTCAGGCTGGACATCAGGCACAATCGCCAGAAACTCACCGGCAACGCTCAAGCCAATCACAGTCAATGAAATTAATATGGTCTTTATCACTATTTTCTCCTTTCTTTTAATAAGAGATTTTACAACTCGGGTGAAACTATTGCAAGAAAAACTTTTGGGAATTAGTCAATTTTCGGACCAAAATTGACCCGAAAAAGTAATTTAAAGAATTCGACCTTTCGAT
>CAZNRV010000210.1:0-6317 GCA_964575495.1 uncultured bacterium | reverse complement strand
AATGAAATCGGCGTTTTTGAGATGTCCGAGGCTGGATTGATTGAGGTGGCCAATCCTTCTGAGTTTTTCCTTTCGGGTCGTCGGTCTGATGTTTCAGGTTCAGCAGTAGTTGTTACGCTTGAGGGCTCAAGGCCGATGTTGGTTGAGATTCAGGCGCTTGCTACTCCAACGCCGTTTCCGTTGCCGCAACGGGTAGCGACCGGGTTTGACTTAAGGCGTCTGGCTTTGCTTTTGGGGATTCTTGAGCGTCGTGCCAGTATTAATGGGGGGAGGCGGGATATATTTTTGAATGTCGCCGGGGGCCTGAAACTGACCGAACCGGCGATTGACCTCGGCGTCATCGCAGCACTTGCTTCAGCAATCCGCAATACTCCGTTGCCAGCAGATACGGTGATGATTGGTGAGGTAGGGCTGGCAGGCGAGGTGCGTTCAGTCACCAGAACCGAGGCGCGGCTTAAAGAGGTGGCACGGCTCGGTTTCAAAAGGGCGGTTGTACCGTTACGCAGCCCGAAAATGAATAAAAGCAACCTTAGGGTTGTGCCAGTAGATACTATCGGTGGGGCGCTGAAGGTTTTGGGAGTGAAGAAATGAAAATGAATATTGGAGGATTTTATGCTTTTCTTTCATCAGAAAACATTTGTTGTCGATTTAGACACCCTTGCGGACCCGAGGGTGGTTCAATTTCTGGCACTTGGGCTTGTCAGTGGCAGGCTCCTTTTACCCCGGCCGCCAGATTCAGAAGGAAGTTATGTTGCCCAGCGGGCGACAGCGAATCTCGCCCGGGTTAAACAGATTCGCGGTCTGAAGGTTAGACTTTGCCGTGAGTTTAAAACCATTGAAGACCTATTGCGGGTGGCAAAAAAGCACCGGGCGACCATCATCACCATCCGTCCGGAAATTAAGGTTGCTGCCAACGGTCTACCGGTTATAACCACCGGTGAGATGTTTGAGTTGTTGCGACCCGGTTATCTTCCTGGAACGGTTATTCGCGTAAAGGTGAACAAACGGGGCAAGGAAAGGAATGAAGGCATCGGGTATCTTGAAGGTGGTATCAAGGTTGTTGTGGAAAACGGCGGTTCTGCGGTTGGTCAGGAACTGGAGGTGGTAATTCAGGGCGGAATTGATACCGATGTCGGGCAGGTCTTGTTTGCCAAGCCGAAGTTTGTCGAACTACACTGACCCTGTGTTGCTGGGCAGAAATTCAAAGTTTGCATTTTACGGACTAGGATATAAAATGTAATTTATGCTAACAAGAATAGGTTTGCTGCAAAAGGTGCTTGACCGGGAGGGCTTGGATGGGTTAATTGTCACCAGTCTGACCAACATCCGCTATCTCTGCGGTTATACCGGTTCTAATGGGGTGATGTTTGTTACCCGGACCGGCGCCGTTTTCTATACCGATTTTCGTTATCAGGAGCAGATTAAGACCGAGGTTCACGGCTGTGAGAAACGGGTTCTGGAACGGGACCTCTACGCAAAATTTCCGGTTGAGGACCTGAACCGGTTGGTGGGCAGAAAGCAGCGACGCCGGGTGGGCATTGAGGAAGACCATCTCACCCTGAGCCGGTTTCGTCTCCTGCGGTCCCGGTTGAAAAATGTTCAACTGGTGCCGGTGCGCGATTTGGTTCTGGAGCTGCGGCGGAAAAAGAGTCCGCAAGAGATTGCCTTAATGGCAAAGGCGCAGGCAATTACTGAGAAGGCATTCAACGAGATTTTGAAAGTGGTCAGGTTCGGGGTGAAGGAAAAGGAATTGGCATTAGAGATTGAGTTTTATTTTCGTCAGTATGGAGAAAGCGCCTTTCCGGTGATCGTTGCCTCAGGAGAAAATGGTGCTAGACCCCATGGTCGTGCGTCTGAACGCCGCATTCGTTCAGGTGATAATATCACCTTTGACATAGGGTGTCGGTATCAAGGGTATTGTTCTGATATGACCCGGACGGTTTTTCTTGGCAAGGTTGACAAGGAGATGAAGCGGGTATATGAGTCGGTGGTTGCTGCCCAGAATGAGGCGCTGGTGATGATACGAGCGGGAGTGCCCTGCAAATTAGTTGACCTTGCCGCCCGTGACTATTTGAACAGTTGCGGTCTGGGGCAGTATTTCGGGCACAGCCTTGGTCATGGGGTCGGCCTTGATGTTCACGAGCAACCTTCTCTTGCGCGTACGAGCAAGCAGATTTTGGAAGAAGGGGATGTGGTAACGGTAGAACCGGGGGTCTACCTTCCGGGTAAGGGCGGCGTAAGGATTGAGGATATGGTTCAGGTGACCCGCTCAGGTTATCGCAATTTCACCAAGGCAAAAAAGGAGCTGATTATTCTTTAAAGGAGTGCTTATGGTAACACCAAATGACTTTTACACTGGGCTTCTAATTAAATACAACAATGAGATTTATGAGGTGATGTCTTATTCCCGCACCCGTACTGCTCAGCGCCGGGCGCGTGTGCTGGCACGCATCCGCAGCATTCGCACCGGGGCAATAATTGAGGAGTCATTTGAATCGGAAATCAAGCTGGAAACGGTGGAAATGGAGAGACGGAAGGGGCAGTTTCTTTATGCTGACGACACCCTCTACCATTTTATGGACCTGGAGTCTTACGACCAATTTGCGATTAACAAGAAGATTTTAGGCGAGAAGGTGCTTTATCTTACTGAAGGTCTGGAGGTGGAGGTTGGGTATATCGATGGTGTTCCGATGGTGATTGAGCCGCCGATGTTCGTTACCATTGAAGTGGTTGAAACCGAGCCCAATTACCGTGGAGATACCGCGACCGGGAGTGGCAAGCCTGCCCGCCTTTCAACAGGACTGGTGGTGGATGTTCCTTTTTTTATCAAGACCGGTGACCGGGTGCGGATTGATACCCGCACCAATACCTATGTTGAACGGGCATAGCCCGTGTTCAAGAAGGTTCTGATAGCCTGCCGGGCGCTGCCGGCGCTCCGTATTATGCGTTCCTGCCGAGAGTTGGGAATAAAGGCGGTGGTTCCCTATTCTGAGGCCGACCGTGACTCCCTGCCGGTTCTACTTGCGGATGAAGCAATCTGTATCGGACCGACACCCCCTATTCTCAGTTATGGCAATATCTCGAGACTACTCTCGGCTGCTGAGGTTGCCCGCTGCGATGCGCTTCATCCTGGGTGGGGTTTTCTTGGTGCTGAATCGGAATTTGCTGATGCAACAATAACCTTAGGCATTGCCTTTATCGGTCCGACACCTGATTCCCTCAGGTTGCTTGATGACCGGCTTCGGGTGCGTGCATTGGTCCAAGGTGCAGGGATTCCGGTTATCCCTGGTAAGGATTCCGTAATAGTTAATCCAGCATCAGCGGTAAAGATTTGTGAAGAACTGGGACTTCCCTGTGTTGTCAAGGCGGTATCGACGCACCTGCCTTATACCCGCATCATCCGCAAGGAAAAGGACATTGAATATCAGGTCAGGATGTGCCAGGCCGAGGCCCGGGCACGCACCGGTTCGGACCAGGTCATCATAGAAAAGTTTCTGGCTCCGGTTCGTGTGGTTGAGATTCAGATTATTGCTGACAGTCAAGGCAATGCCAGGGTTATTAATCACTGGGAAATCCTTTTACAATTCCGTGGGAAAAATCTGCTTGCGGTTTCGCCCGCGCTTAATATCGGTGAAAAGGAACGAAAACAACTTTTCCTCTGGGCATGTAAAGCTGTTGCGGCGGCGAATATCAAAGGTTGCGTTACCGTGAAGTTCCTCGTCGATTCCAGTAGTACGCAAATCCCACATCCTATGTACTTTTCTCGTTTCAATCCGGAACTTACCGATTTCCATTCGCTTACCGAGATGCGTACCGGCATTGACATTATTGAACAGCAGTTGAAAATTGCTCTTGCTGAAAGTGTTGACGGTGTCGCTGATATGGGTAATCTTGCCCCATTTGCCTTAGCGGCTCAAATCTATGCTGAAAACCCTGAGGCGGATTTTGAGCCCTCGCCCGGTTTGGTGAATGACCTCTCTCTGCCAGGCGGACCGGGCATTCGGGTTGATTCGCACCTTTATCCTGGTTACAACATCCCGTCTGATTACGAACTGCACATCGCAACCATCACCGCATCGGCACCGGATTTTCAGTTTGCCCAAAGGCGGCTCCTGCGTGCGCTTCTTGAAACCCACATTCAGGGCGTTGCCACCAATCGGGATTTTCTTGTTGGAATTATTAAACACCCTGATTTTGGCACCGGTAGGATGTCTTGGCAGGAGGAGCCTTGATTCGCTGTCCATCCTTGACAGCGGCAATGAGGGTGTTTATATTAATCTGGCTTTGCGGCCATAGCTCAGGGGTAGAGCCCCGGCTTCCCAAGCCGGTTACACGGGTTCGATTCCCGTTGGCCGCTTAATTTCAGGTTGCTATATGCCTTGGTATGGATTTATTCATCCGGTTCTTGCCATCGGGACCATGATATACGGTCTCACCATTGGCAGGGTTTCCCTTTCCCGGTTGGGTGAATGGGATTTTCCCTTGAACCGGATAAGGAAAAGGACATTCATTTTTGCCATTTTGACCATTCTCAATCTCGGTCTCGGTCTTTTGATAAACACGATTCTTGCCGGTCGGGGGCAGAGGGTAGCACTTGTCGGGCATCTGCCATTGGCAATTTTAGTTTCTGCGTTTGGTCTTTTGGCAACGCTCGTAACCTTCAGCAAGTCGCTTCCAGGCGAGGTGTCCCCAAGGATGCGCTGGCACCCGATTCTCATTGTTGCCAGTCTGGCTTTGATAATGACAATGGGATTTATTGCCATCTTGAAGGTTTTCAAGTTCTAAAAAATATTTTTGAACCGTAGCGAGAAAAGCAAGGCAATCTTCGACAGGTTAAAATCAGCCTATCCGCAATTGCCGGCACCGGTTAAAAAGATGCCGAAAGGCGGACCCTGGCGGGTTTTGTTGGGTGCGGTTCTTTCTACCAGGACAAAGGATGAGGTAACGATTGCGGCGGTAAAAAGGCTCATAAGGCGCGCGCCCAATCCGCAGCGCCTGGCAGAACTGAAGCCCGCACAGATAGTAGGGTTTATTTATCCGGTTGGGTTTTACCGGATTAAGTCAAGGTTGCTCATCCGGCTGGCAAGGATGATTGTCAAAGATTATCAGGGAAAGGTGCCCAGGACAAAAGAAGGGCTATTACGGCTCCCCGGGGTTGGTTCAAAGGTGGCAAATGTTGTTTTAGCGCAGGGGTTTGGCGTGCCGGCAATTGCGGTCGATACCCATGTTCATCGGATATCCAATCGGTTAGGACTAATTAGAACTAAACGACCGGAAATGACCGAGGCACGTCTGCGTCAGTTCCTTCCCCGCAGGTACTGGCTAAAATGGAACAGGTTTTTAGTTGCGTTGGGGCAAACAGTTTGTCGACCACGCTATCCCCAATGTGGTTTGTGTCCGGTGGAAATGTTGTGTGCTAAATGCGGTCTTGAGGTTGCCAGAGCCGGTAGCAAACAACCCGGTAAGCAGGGTGATATTTTTTAAGGTAAATATCAGAATGGCTGGGTGGCGAAGGCAGAGCCTGAGCAAGGAGTTTTAGATGGTCAACCTGGGTGGGCAAATATTTTTGGCACCAGTTGAGTGCAGCCTCTATCCTTGATGGCAAAAGCACAGGTATGGGGGAAAAGTTTTTGCAGGTTTCCAAGAGAGCCTGTAAAAGCAAGCGCTGTTTTTCTTGCGAATCGGCAATAGCGGTAAGGTTGACACGAATAAGCAAGCCTTCGGGGTCAAGCGGCTCAATCTCTGGAACCTGAGAACGGAAGCGGGTGGTTTTTATCTCCTGTTGCAATTTGTCCTCTATTTCGCCTTCAATGGTCAAGAGGTGGCCGGGTCCGTAAACACCCTGATACAAAAGTTTGTAGATGTCGGCTGCCTGCAGTAACGGATAATGGGAAAGATGCCAGTTGAGGATTTCGCTGAGGGTCATCAGGCCGGGGGCTCAAATCCAGCCGATTGGGGTTTTTTTGCAATCGGGATGAGTTCAAAAAGTTCAATGAGGAGACCAAGAAACCCACCAAGCATTACACCAGCAATAAACTGATAGCGAAGCAGACCTATATATACCGAAAGACCGGCGCGCAGACGAAAGAGCAGGGCAACGAGCGCATAACCGCAGCCAATCAAAAAAGCCATCATTATGAATTTTCCGATTGGCAGGCGTTTCAGCGGTTTGAAAAGGTAGGCAGAAACAAGAAATGCCATTCCGACCGGTGCTGCCCAGAGCGCGGACAGGATTACGGTTTCAGCACGCAGGGGCGGAATTAATGCCAGTTGCAGGAAAAACATCAAAACAATCATTAGAATTGCCCAACCCAGGC
>CAZNRV010000209.1:0-4394 GCA_964575495.1 uncultured bacterium | reverse complement strand
TAATAATACCGTCCATACCCACCGGCACCAGGGTTAATCATATTGAGCACAAATCCGGCTATCCTTCCACCGGTATTTTCAATCAATGTCTGCGCGGCGTTTATTGCCTGAACCGGTGTCTTGCCTGCCATCACAACCATAATCGTAGCATCCACTAATGAAGAGAGAACCGGTGTATCAGAAGCAATCATTATCGGTGCGGTATCGAGAACGACATAGTCATATTCCCTTACCAGGCGGTCAATCAATGCGCTGGTGGAGGGTGAAACAAACAGGTCAGCAGGGCTGGGCGGTGTTGTCCCTGCGGGCAGACAGGAAAGCCGTTCTATCCTGGTGCCGAATACAAACCCGTCGGTGCTCTTGCCTTGGAGTATCAGGTCAGTAAAACCCGGCTTTCTGGACTGACCGAACAACCTGTGAAGCAAGGGATAGCGCACGTCAGCATCTATGAGAAGCACCCTGGAACCAGCCTGTGCCAGGACCGCAGCGAGATTGATTGCCACGGTTGACTTGCCTTCACCAGGCAGGGTAGATGTGACCGCAATTGTCCGCAGAGGTCGGTCAACGCTTGAGAAGGCAAGACTTGTTCTCAGGAGTCTGAACGCCTCAGCACCTGATGATTCACTGTCTGAGTGGGTAATGAGATGCTGACTAATCTCTTCATAGGTTTTTCGGCTGTGTCGATGTCTCCTTGAACCCGTCCTTAATCTGAACCGTGAAAACAGTCTTGGGAAATCTGTGAAAATAAAACGCTTGCGCCTGCGTCCGACCCTTCTCAAATCAGGGATAGTTGCCAGCACCGAAAACCCGTGCCGTTCCATATCTTCTGGTGAACGCACCGAGGTATCAAGCCGGTCTGCAAGCCATACCGAACCAAACATTGCTACGAGAGCCAGGAACAGACCAAACAGGACACCGGTCCGGACATTGGGCTTGGTTTTGTCTGCGCCTTGGGCATAGTCAACAATCCGCACCGATGGAATTCTTCCCACCTCCTGAATCCTTGCCTCCTCATACCGTTCAGAGAGATAGCCATAAACCCTGCGCCCGGTTTCCACATCTCTGGTAATCTGGGCAAGGGCGCGCTCGGCAGCAGGCATCCTTGCCAAAGTGGTATCATAGTCACGCAAAGCCTGGCGCAACGCCTCCTGGCGTGCTCGGTTGGTTTTGATTTCTGTCTCCAGTGTCAGTGCCGATTCAAACAGGCTGTTTAACCTGCCGACAGGGTCAGTAAAACCCTGCTGAGCAATAAGAACCTGGGATTCCAGCCTGAGCCGGTTACGGACGCTGTCAATCTGGCGCTCAAGATTTTTGACCTCATTGGATGTTTCCGCAAAGCCCTGAATCAGAAGGTTGGTCTTCTGGACCTCAAGTTGATTCAATGTGGTCTTCAGATTGGCAACCAGCGGCGAACTGATATTTTCCAGGCGGTCAGCCAGTCCTTTGCCCTCTTCCTCAATCAGTTTGCGGATATGGTTGAGCCGAGCCTGACTTGCTGCTGCCTCAGTAGCAGCCTGCTCAGCAGCAGCGGCAACTGCTGATTGCCGGTCAATCAGGTTTCTGGTCTCCTCGCTGATGTCAACCAGCCGATGGCTGCTCTTGAAATTTTCCAGTTCTTTTTCAAGTGAATCCAGCCTTATCTTTACTGCCGCGAACTGCTCTTCAACAAACCCGCGCACTGCTGAGATGTCGCTCCGGTTGCGCTCAAGGTCATACTGAAGAAATGCCTCAAGATAGGCGTTCACCACGGCACAGGCAATCGCCTTATTCCTGGCTGATGCCGAGACCTGAATGATATCGGTCTCACGCACGCCCCGGGCGCTAATCATTGAAGGCAGGACCGCGCTGAGCCTGACATCCGGATAGTAAAATTTAATCTGCTGAATAATTGAGTCTGGCAGTCTGACTGCGACCATCTCTGCCAGGCGCTGACTGCGAAAAAGTTCCACATAGTTGGCGATTTTCGGCTGGGGTGCCCAGAGGTAGGTAACCTGAGTGAAGATTTTATTCTCCTGACCTGAGATCATCAGGGTGCCCTTTGCCTCATAAACCGGCGGGGCTTTGAGGATAAATAACTCGGTCAATCCGAAGACAATCAGGAAAACAAGCAGTGCCAGCCACCTCCATCTTAAAAATCGCTCCAGGTAGTCCTGCAGACCGGGCTGGGTTTCGGTCATTGGCGTGCCGTTGTTCATTCCGGTGCGCAGGTTTTCATTTGAAGTCTGGTAACTCATTTGCCTCCTATTTCTGGGTTAGATTGATAATGGTCAGGGTCAGATTAACAAGCACCGCCACTGATGTTACAATCGTCAGTTCATCTCTGAAACTGTACCAGAAAGAGCGGGGGATGATGACAACATCACCAGGCGAAAGCGGTATGACCTCACCCTTATTCAGCATTTTTTTCAGGTTCATCTTAACCCGGCTCTTGCTGATTGCCCTGATTAAAACCACTCTTGAAAGGTCAGCCTCGGTTGTTGGTCCGCCACCAGCAGAAATCAGCTCGATAACATCAGGGTTTGCGCTCAAACTGTAGGCACCAGGTGAGCGCACCTGACCCCAGATATAGTATTTGAACATCGGTGTCTGATACATCGGTGTTGTTCCAGTGCCAGTTGGCTGGGCAGAACTCAGAAGACAGAAGACCGAAGACAGCAGACCGAAGACCAGAGACCGAAGACTTAATCTGAAATTAAGCCTCATCTGACTTCCAGTTTGAATTCGCAGCGCCGGTTCAGGTGATACTTAGCCGGGTCGGTTTCTACCAGACGCTCCTTGCCATAACTGATTGTCTTAAAGATACCGGCATCAATGCCCAATTTCACTAAATAATCCTTTGCCGATTCTGCCCGGCGCCAGCCCAGAGCCATATTGTATTCCGATGTGCCAATCGGACAGCAGTGCCCTTCAATAGTCACGCTCGGTTTCTTTCCGGCTTTAATCACACTTGAAATCTGCTCGGCATTGCGCTTCAGAATTTCTGCATCTTTGGGTCTGATGTCTGATTTGTCAAAGTCAAAATAGATGTTAGCCAGTTGAATCCTTGTCGGAACCGTTTCCACAGCAACAGTTTCAGGCATAACTTCGGGAATTGGTGGTGGCGGTAACACAGGTGTGCGCGGTTTGAACAGGTTGTCAATCTGATAGGTAAGACCGAATGCCACCCTGCCGAACTTGTCATCTTTTTCCTTCGGGAATATCAGCCCTTCAATCTTGGTCAATGCGAGATTGGCTTTAATCGCCCCGAAGTTCAATTTTATTCCCGCATTTGCGTCCCTTCCCTGAGCTTCAAGTGCGAGTGCGATGTTTTTGGTAAAGTTTATCTCCAGACCGCCGAAAAGCCCGATTGCCCATTGATGCTGCTCATCAAAGAAGATGTCAAGGTTAAGATACTTTGAGGAGGAACCATAGCCAACATACCGCCCCCGGGCGATTCCGGCATGGATTCGGGCAAACCCGAAGACCGGAACCGTTGCAACCACAAATGGTGAAGGTCTTTCCATCTGGCGGTTTTTATATTTCCAATCAGGCCAGGCATTGTCCGTATCATGACCAACCGGTGAAACATAAGAATAAAGCCCGATGTCGTGAACCCCCAGCGCAAGTGAAAGCGGTGAGTTTTCGCTTGAAAGAATCTGATAACTCGCACCCAAGACATAGTCCTGCAAGGTGTATGCGGTCAGAGCAAGTTCAAGCCGATTGAGCGGTGAGAAACGCAAACCCGCACCCGCCTCAAGATTGGGATAGTTATGACCTAAATCAGGCAATGGATAACTTGCCACTCCGGTAATTGCCAGCGAGCCTCTGGGCAGGACATCAGCGGTTGGCGCATCAATCAAAAGCGCGGTCCGGTCAAACTGTGCCGGTGCATAGGCGGTAAGGGCAAGGAGCCCAGATATAATCAGCACCGGCAGGCATCTGTTACTGTTACTGTTTCTGTTCATACAACGCCTCCTTTTGAGTTTATAGTTGTCAGTTTTCAGTTCCCGGTTCATTAACAGGGAAGAGATGGAGAGATGAAGAGAGGTAGTGATGAAGTCTCCATCCCTTTCTCCCTTAATCCCTGCATCCCTTTCATTATGAACCTGAAACATATAACTAAGAACTACGGTTGAACGAACCTGAAGCGGTAGGCGTCTGGTCTGAACTGTCCTTATCCGGCTGATAACTTGGAACCAGGCTCTTGAGTTCAGCCTTGATTTGCTCAAGGTCCTGGTTTGTGAGCAGAGCCTCAAGCCGCTTCAGACCCTCAATCATCTCGGGATAATGATAATTGGTTGAAATCTTAGCCTTAAAAATCCTTTCCTTTGTTGTTGCGGCTGTTCCTTCTTCCGCGGTCAAAAGTTCCTCATAACTCTTTTCACCCGGTCTCCTACCCTTGGTTAGTATAGGGA
>CAZNRV010000208.1:0-5907 GCA_964575495.1 uncultured bacterium | reverse complement strand
ATGAGCAGTTTGCCGCTGCCGGTGGTGAAGTTGCAGATATTGCCCTCGCGTCTCACCGAGTCGCAAACAAGATTGACAAAATGCAGGCTGAAGGTGTCAAAATGGTCGTGACGGGCAATGAGTGCAACCCGGCAGCGAGCACTCATTGCCCCGGAGTTCATCGGTAAATCAAGGTCAATCCGGTAGTGCCGGACATCAAAGTGGTGGGTTGATTCGGCAAAGGTCCATTCGGACCTGGGGAAAAGGTTATACTTGCCTTCGGTCAAAGGCTGGGCAAAACTCAGGCTCAAGACCGCAGGGATTAAAAAGAACCAAACATTTTTTTTCATCTTTTCCTCCTTTTTATTTAATTCTATATTGCCGTTCCGGAAAGGCAATGGTTACCAAAATAAAGAATAACAGGCTGACGACTATGCCCGGAATAAAGCCATGAATCTTAAATGGATTTTTCATAGCCATCCACAAAAGCGCGGTCAGCGAGCCGGCAAGCATTGACGAAAATGCTGCCGGACGACTCGCCTTCTGCCAGTAAAGCCCGAAGAGGTAAGGCCAGAGGGTTGTTGAAGCAATTACCGCCCAGGCAAAACCGGTAATTACCAGAATCATCGCCGGCGGCTTTATTGCCACGATGAACGCTACAATGCCTACTGCTGCCGCAACCAGCCGTGAGATTAACACCTCTTTTTCCGAACTCAACTGCGCGCCAAAACTGTCGCGCGTAATGTCCTTGACAATCGCACTGGCCGCAGTAATTATCACCGCAGCAAAGGTGGACATTCCGGCGGCAACTACCCCGGTTAAAAAGATGGCGCCGGCAAAGGGTGAGAGGGATGATTTTACCAGATTGGGAATCGCCTGGTCCGGATTGGTAAGGTTAGGGAAAAACAACCGGCTGACCGCACCGTTGAAATACGGTAAGAGTGCCATTGCCGCACCCATCGTCGCCAGGACAGTTCCTAATTTCAAAACTTTGACACTTTTAATAGAGTAAAACCTGCTCACTAATTGCGGCATCCCCCAAACTCCAAAAGAAACAATCGCGCAGTATGATAGAAGCCCTGCCCAGCCCCAGACACCGGGTGTCTGCAGATACTTACCGTTATCAATCGCCCCGAGCCGGAGAAAAAGCTGATTCAAACCACCCCCGCGACCGATTGAAACAACGGTAAGAATCAACAGCCCCAATATCATTATCCATGCCTGAAAGAAACCGGTCCAGACAACAGCCAGATAACCGCCTAATGCCACATACACGATGATGATGACCCCGGACATCAAAAGCCCGTAAATGTAAGGTAAATCCATCAACACCGCAAAAGAATGCCCCATCCCCTGAAGAACCGAGACGCTATAGATGACAAGAAAGATCCCGATGACGAGTGCAGAATAAAACCTTGATTCCGGCGAATTATATCTCTTCGCAAAAAGGTCAGGCAGGGTGATGGCGTTAAGCCGGGCGGTAAGCGCACGTGTCCTTTTGCCCAATACAATCCAGGCAAGCAGGGTGCCCACAAGCACATTGGTAGCACCAATCCAAAGTGTTGCCATTCCATATTTATAACCAAAACCGCCGCCGCCAATGATGACCACCGAAGAAAAATAGGCAGCGACAAAGGAAAAAGCTGTTACCCAAGGTCCAAGCGAACGCGAACCCAAATAAAAACCTTCTGCCGAACGCTTCATCCGGGCACTGCTAATCACACCGATAACAAATAGACTGGCAAGATAAAGGAAAAGAATTAGCGCATAAATTATGGCTGGATTCATCTCTAATCCTCAAGCCGGACAAAAAGTGCCCAGAGAAGTGCGGTAATGATAGCACCAAGTGCTACCAAAACAGCAGCAAAAGTAAACCAGGGACAGCCAAATGGTCCGTTCACAGCTTGTGATATTAATTGTTTAGGAACAGGTGTCAACATTACCCCAAAAAGAGGGCGTTGAAAAAACCTCTTGACTTCAAAAGGTGATTGCGGTATTATTAACTGTCGGTTAAATTATAATCGGCAAAGTATGATGATAGGAGGCAATCAAAGAAAGGAGCAGTGATGCGTAAAGTAGCGTTGGTTTGTCTGACTCTCGCAGCAGGACTGGTGCTTGCGGGCACAGAAGTTTGGCTGAGCCCGAGCGCAACAGTTCAATATCGGATTCCCAATCCGGAACCGGGAATCTTTCCACCGGCACCCGAGCCTTTCTTCACGGTTGTGGACACATTCAAATACGATGACAATATGCCAGCAAGCGCCTGGGCGTGGAACCAGGCAGGAAACGGCTGGGGAGTGAAGTTCATCAGCCCGGCAAGCAGTCTTACCCTGACCGGTGCCCTCATTCACTTTTATTCCTCTTGGCCCCAGCCCGGTGGCACCCGCGCAATGGTAAAGGTTTTTGCTGATGATGGACCAGGGGGTTACCCCGGCACAGAAATCTGGCATTCGGACACACTAACTATTACCCGTGGCCAATGGAACTTCATTCCTATCGGTGAGCCCATTGTCGGCACAAACTACTATATTTTCTATGTTCAGGTTGACTCTTATCCGGTATGCCCGGGTCTTTCCATTGATGCGGCGAACAATGCGCCTTCCCATAGAATGTGGTCCTACCTTGGTGGCACTTTTTCCGAAGATGCGCATCGCGGTGAATGGTTGATTCGTTCGGTCGTGGAATGGGACCCGCCGGCAACCGATGCGGCAACGCTCTATTTTGCCGCAGGGATGCCACCTGATACCCAGCCCAACATCAATCTGAACATCCGGGCGACAATCAAAAACCTCGGCACCGACCCGTTACCCTTGGGCACGCCGGTCAGACTCCATATCACCGGACCGCAAAGTTACACCTATGAAGATACAATGACCACCAGTGCCAATTTGAACCGGGGACAGACCGCACAGATGAACTTCTCACCAGCATGGCGCGTGCCCAATGTTACCGGTGCTTATCGCATCTATGTCTGGACCGAGGCAGCAGGCGAGCAATACCCTGCAGATGACACCATCATCTATGACTTAAGCATTGCCCGCTGGATTGAGTATGCCAACTATAACAACCTGCGCTGGCTCACCTGGGCTGGTCCGCAGCGCGCAACCAAGTTCAATCCCGTGAATTTCAATCTCCAGTATCCGGTTGGCGTTACCCGGGTCAAAACCCAGTTCTATCTCCATCCGCAATACCCTTGGCCTGATTCCACCTTCCGGTTCAAAATCTATGGTGATGATGGCACAACACTTTTGTACGAATCCCCGGACATTGAGGCAACACCTGGTGCACCCGGTGCGATTGTCTCTTATGACCTTGATTCAATGCTGCTCTTCACCTCTGGTGAGTTCTATGTCGCAGTTGCGCCGGCGCATTCCTCAGGCCACCCATCAACCTGTGCTGATGATTCCTCAGACGGCCGCAGTTATTATGGCAGCCCTGGTTCCTGGATCCCTTGGACCAATGGCGAATTCTTTATCTCGGCTTCGGCACAAGGCGGGGTCGGTGTAGAAGAGGGCTACAATCCGAATCTACGCATCGCCAACCTCAGATTCTCCAACCCGGCAAAAGACCAACTTGTCATTCACTGGCAGGTGCCGGCGCTTGCACGCGTCAGTCTGGCTATCTATGATGCCACTGGCAGACTTGTGCGCGACCTGTACGCTGCTGATGCCACCCGTTCAGGCAGAATATCGGTTGACCTGAAAGCGCTCGCACCAGGAATCTACTTAGTGCGACTTGAAAGCCCGGCAGGCTCGGCAACTCAGAAACTGGTAATCAACCACTAAAAACTAACGAACTGCATAACAAAGGGGGTCTAAAACAGACCCCCTTTATCTTTCCCTTTCCAGCCGGTATAACTCCTCATCCGAAAGTCCAAAATAGTGGCCAATCTCATGGATTGTAACCCGGCGCACCAGTTGCCGGATTTCTGCCTCGGTTCGTGCCTGGGCTTCAATCGGCTTCTGAAAGATGATGATGGTATCGGGCAAAACATTGCCATAAAAAGGTCCGCGGCGGTTATAAGGGATGCCCTGATAAACGCCAAGTATTGACCAGGGGTCTTTGCCGAAATTCTCTGCCAGTTCTGGTGGTGCCAGGGGCAGGACCATCACCTGCAGGTTTTTTATCCTCAGGGAGAAGAACTCAGGAAGACTTTTGACCTCATCCTCAACTATCTGGAAAAACTCCTGGCTCTCCAACCTCTTATCTCGGTCCGAAAAGGGCGGTGCCGATGCGAACCATCGTTGCGCCCTCCTCAATCCCGACCTCAAAATCTGCGCTCATCCCCATTGAAAGATGGGACAGACCAATGCCAAACCGCTGGCGCATCTCTTCACCCAGTTGGGCAAGCAGTTGAAAGCAGACCCTTGACGCCTCTGGATTCTCAACTGCCAGACCCGGACCAATGGTCATCAGACCCTGAAGTTGCAGATGTGGCAGTTTTAGAATCGCCTTGATTAGGTCAGAAAGCCCATCAGGCTGGACACCGTGCTTGGTCGGTTCACCAGAAGTATTCACCTCAACCAGCACCGGAATGGAGATATTTTTCTGCTCGCAACGGCGCTCAATCTCTTCGGCAAGGTGCAGTGAGTCCACACTCTGAATCATTGAAAAGAGTTCAATTGCCCTTTTCACCTTGTTGGTCTGCAGATTGCCAACGAGATGCCATTCCACAGAAGCCTTAATCTGGGGTATTTTTGCCTGCGCCTCCTGAACCCGGTTCTCACCAAAACAGGTGATTCCGGCTTCAATCGCCTCAAGAACCATCTCCACCGGCTTGTTCTTTGATACTGCCACCAGTTTGATTTCAAGAGGGTTGCGGTTGGACTTGGCGCAGGCTGCGGCAATTCGTCTCCGGATAAGGCTCAGGTTTTCAGCGATGCTCATCATTGAATTATAAACCAGCCAGGTCTGAAATCAAGGGCAGAACCCGATGATAAACCCGGGGTATACCCCAAAGATAAAAATCGGGTCGGAATTAAAATGCTAAGCCTGTGATTTTTAAGTGATTAGCATACTTTTGCCCCGCAGACATAATTTTCTGCGTTAGTTTTTGCCATTTTCGGGGTCTTATTGTATAGAAGGCAAATGAAAGGAGTTAAATATGGCTAAAGACCTGACCAGGAGAATTGAGTGGTGGCTGGTGAAGACCGAGCCGGATATGGTTCGGGACCGGCTGAGCAGATTCCGTGAGGCGATGAAGCGGCGGTATATTGAGGAGCAGGCGCTGCTGATGGAGATGGAGGCAAAGGTGAAGCAGGTGCTGGATGGCGCCAATGTCCCGTCAATCACCTATCCCTTTTACCTTGACTTCGGTCGGGAGGTTTATGCCCGGAAAAGGCGGCTTTCGGGCGCCTCACTTTCCCGGGAGGTTGAAGTGCTACTCCAGAAGTGGGTGCTGCGGGAGTTAAAGCGGGAGGTGCTGGAGCGGGTACGGGATGAGGCGCTCTCAGTGAGCGCACCGGAAGGTCAGTAAATAAGGCTCATCGCACTAATAACCATTTCCGGGCATTGGCGAGGCAATTAGCATCCTCCTCCGTTATTTCGAACGAGGAGGAGGGTTCTTAATAGCAGAGGAATACTTTTTGGTTTCGTTCAGGGCAGGTTTTTACTACACTTGGAACCGGAAACCGGCGTCATTGCGAATCTGTAAGGGCGCGGTAAGAATTAACCCTGGCACTTGACCAAGAGTGAATTTGGACTGTAACACCCTTCAGAATGCTCAAACTTCCCAAAATCTGCTTGACATCTCAAAAAGGTTATATTTACTTATCTGATGATGGTTTTTGGCTATCCGGACCCGGTTCGGATATAAACGAGTTATACGCTATCGCTTATGATAAGGAAGTGAAAAATATGGAAAAGTTAGAATTCAACAAAATCTATAATCTGGATTGTATAGAAGGGATGAAATGTATTCCCAATGAT
>CAZNRV010000207.1:0-27232 GCA_964575495.1 uncultured bacterium | reverse complement strand
CCTGTTCTTAGTTCCAGGTAGTGCCTTCGGCACCTGCCAGGGCAGTTCCCAGTTCTCCGAACCAAGAACTATGAACCAAGAGAATGGACCTGTTTTTATTTCGTAATGAGAAGGGCAGTGAAGTGAACCTAACTAATGCTGGACTATCAGTTTCTCCCTTGTCTGATATTGCCCTGCCTTCAGTTCAAGCAGATACACTCCTGCCGGGATTTCTCTGCAGTCAAGACACAGTTCCGCGCGGTTAATGGAAAAAGGGCAGTTTTGCGCCCGTCCGCTTACATCAAATAAGCACAGTTGAATTGGTACTGAGACAGGCACATCCAGGCGCACCCGCGCCAACCCACGAACCGGATTCGGGCTCAGCCCCGGAGAAAACCTGGGCTTAAGTGTTGAAAAAGCAGGCAAACCTGATTGGGTTGTCCCTTTGCGAATGTAGTAAATTGACTTTGTGCCCGAAGCCATTCTGTCCCAGACAACATGCACCGTATCGGCAAGGAATCCGACCGCAGGCATTTCATCCAATTCGTTGTTACCGTTATAACAAAGCCGGTAGGTGTTGCCCCAGTTCAAACCTGAGTTGGTGCTCCGCTTGTAATACACCTCGCAGGACCAGTATTTGTCCCGGTCACCCCACCAGACGAGATTGACCTTGCCCTGACCGGCTGAGATGCGGGGGTTGCGATAGGTATAGTTCTCACCCACATTGGCAATATGCTGGTGCTTGGTCCAGCTGGCACCGCCATCAGTGCTCCGGCGCAGCGCAATCTCTTCAGAAATTCCGTCTGCATCCCTTTCCTCATCCCAGACTACATACACATTATTACCATCAGTCGCCACATCCGGATTGGGATAGCAGCTATAGTTCGTATCCAGCGCTATCGCCGGTTCCCACCCTGTGCCGTTATAACGCCTGACCGTCACCTGATATGAACCACCTGACAAAAAACGACCGGCAACAAAAACCCGGCTGTTGCTCGCCGCAATCGCATCGCCACTGACGCCATTATTAATAAGGTCCCAGCCTGTGCCGCCATTGGTGCTACGCCGGTAACCGCAGTTCCACACCACATGAATCGTGTCGCGGGCAAGGCAGATATCTGCCCGATTGGATTCAACAGTGGAATCGCTTACCAGGAAATCATTGCCCCAGTTCTGACCGTTGTCAGTACTCTGCTTGAAAAAGACGCCGCAATAACTCCCTCGGGTGTCATGAAACACAACGCAAACCCGATTGCCCCAAACCGCAAGCCTGGGATGCCAGTCAGCCAGATTGGTTTGATAACTGGTGAGCAGGCGCGCCTGTCCCCAACTTCTGCCGCCATCAGTGCTGCGCAGATAATAAAGCCCTCTTGCCCTGCCACCTCCACCTTTGTCCGAATAAACCAGATGGACATTGGCACCTGAAACCGCATTATCCGGTTCAAAGCAGGCTTCATAGCCGGACATCAGGAGCGTCTCCGAGGTCCAGCCTGGAAGAAATGCAACCCGCAGCAGCGCCTGATAGCCGTTAATCCGGCCATGACCGAAGTACACATCAAATCCAGGCGCACCCAAATCCTCAGCAGTTGCCTGAATGATGTTCTTCAGTTCAGCAGGAGTTAAATCCGGGTTGCGGCTCAAAAGCAGTGCGGCAGTGCCGGTCACATGGGGTGCTGCCATTGAAGTGCCCCACCACCAGTCATAACCGTTGTTCCTCATAGTTGAGTAGATGTTATTGCCGGGCGCGGTGACATCAATCCACGAGCCCCACATACTGTACATCCGTGAGCCGTTGTGGTTTTTGACCATGCGCTCATCATCATTGGCGGTCGCACCGACCGCAATCACATTGTCAAAGCCTGCGGGATAGAATTTGGTGCTGTCATCATTAAGCGTATCGTTGCCCATCGCCGCAACCGGCAGCAGGCCCGAATTCCAGGCATAATTAACCGCTGCCTCAAGCGTGCTCGAATATGGTGTTCCGCCCAGACTCATATTGAGAATCCGGGCGCCATTGTTCACCGCATAGTAGATGCCCTTGCACAAATGGGAATACCAGAACTTGCCCTGGGCATTGAGCACCTTCACCGCCATTACCTGGCCATACCAAACGGTGCCGGCACCACCGGTGCTATTATTCGTATGGGCGGCAATTGTGCCCGTGGTATGGGTGCCATGACCGTGGTTGTCATCAATATTGTTGGTGCCGTTCGGGTGCCCTTGAGTGCTATCCTCAAAGTTCCAACCGAGGGTATCGTCAATATAGCCGTTGCTGTCGTCATCGACATTATTCCCGGGAACCTCAGCCCAGTTGTGCCAGAGAACACTCGCCTGATAATTTGCCACCAACTCCTCATGGTCGATATCTGCACCGCTGTCAAGATTACCGACGATGATGTCACGGTTCCCCCGTTCAATGTCCCAAGCCAGTTCCGCATCAATGTCACAGCCCGGGGTTCCGGGATGACCAGTGCCGCCAACCAATTGACCTGTGTTTTTAAATCCCCATTGTTCGCTGTAGTTTGGGTCATTGGGTGCAGTCGCCAGTGCCCGACCGCAGAAATCCGGTTCAGCATACTCCACTGCATCCAGCGAGGCATATCGCCGGACCGCGGTCTGGATGTCAAGTGCCTGGCTCGCGGTCAAAAGATACACGCGGTTGAGTCCCAGCCGTTCTGCAAATTCATTGAAGGGTCCGGGAAAAAGCGCTGAGATGCCGGTAATTCCTAAATCCGCATTAAGCCGGTCAATTTCAGTAATGCCGGTGTGAACTCTGCCGGCAATAACCGCAGCTTTAACCTCGCCTTTGAACTTAACGATGAAGCGATTGGGAGCGAAATCGGCTCTATGAACCGCCAATGCCAAGGATATTGGCACGAGTACCAGCATCAGACAGTTCCCTGCTCTTAGTTCCAAGTTCCCAGTTCTCCGAACCAAAAACCAAGAACCAAGAACTATGAACCAACTATCAAGGATGACATTCATCAGACACTCTCTCAAATTCCTCATTTTTAATAATTTTATAATTAAAATTTTCTTATGTCAATTTTTTTCGGTGATATCGAAAATGGTCAGCCGTCAAACTTGCAATCAGGTTTTTAATACTTATCATTCCACATGGAAACTGCGGTTGCGGTCAAAGGTCTTGTCCGTAATTACGGCACATTGCGAGCGGTTGATAACTTATCCTTTAACATCAATCCAGGCGAAGTCTTCGGGCTGATTGGACCGAACGGGTCGGGCAAGACCACAACTTTGCGCATCGTTGCCACCCTCTTAAAACCTACCGCAGGCTCAGTGAGCGTTTTCGGTCTGGATGTGGTCAAACAGGCAAGCGCCGTGCGCAAGGTTATCAGTTACCTGCCCGAGGAGGCAGGAGCATATCGCAACCTTTCTGGTCTGAATTACCTGCGGTTTATGGCAACATTTTATACCAAAGACACGGTTGAATGCGAGCGACTGGTAGCAAAAGGCAGTGAGCTTGCCGACCTCGGCAGAAGAATTGAGGACAAAGTAAGCACCTATTCCAAAGGTATGGCACGCAAACTGTTGCTTGCCCGCGCCCTGATGACCGAACCAAAACTAACAATTCTTGACGAACCGACATCAGGGCTGGACGTTGAAAACGCAACCGAAATCCGCCAGCGGATAAAGGAGTTTGCCCACAAAGGGACAACCGTGCTTTTGTCATCGCACAATATGCTGGAAGTTGAGTTTCTCTCTGACCGGGTGGCGATAATCAGGGAGGGAAGAGTCATCGCGGTGGGCACGCCTGCGGAACTGAAATCCCGCTACAACAGCGCCAATCTTGAAGAGGTGTTCCTTAAGGCAGAGCGATGAGAGTCCTTGGAACGATAATCCTTAAAGAGATGCGGGAGCTTTTGACCCGCAAAATGCTTGTCCCTTTTTTCGCAATAATGCTCCTTTTCCTTTTCATTGGCAGGGCAATTCGCAGCGAAAGGAAAAAGGCAGGCGCACCCGAGCCCGCATTGGTATTGGTTAGAGCAGCGTCAGCAATCGCTGACACTATAGTCAGCCGGCTCCAGCAAAGCGGGCTTTTAATCACCCGAACCCAAGAGGAAACGCAAAGTGCTATTGAGCGGGCGCAAAAAGAGAAGTTTGCCCTGCTCATAGTTCTGCCCGAAAGCCTTGATGAGCGGTTTGCTCGGTTTGAGCCGGTGACGGTTGAAGCCTATTCAATTATCAAGGGATTTTCCTTTGCCCAAAGCATCCGGGGTGTCAAAGTCAAGTCCGCCCTCGCACAGATTAATGCCGAACTTTCCCGGCGCCAATTAAAAAAGATTGCGGCGGGACTGGAGCCGGAAAACATTCAGAACCCGCTCAAGACCGGCGAATATGTCGTTGTCAAAAGCAAGGTTGCGCGGGGTAGCCCGGAAATTATCCACCGGCTGGTCATCTCCCAGACATTTCTGATTCCAATCGTCCTTTTAATGGTCATAATCTATTCCAGTCAGATGATTGCCGCATCAATCGGACAGGAAAAGGAAAACAAAACCTTAGAGACACTTCTGACAGTGCCTATCAACCGGGTGGCAATTGTTTTAGGGAAAATGTTAGGTGCGGCGGTTGCCGCTTTTGTCATCTCGGCCATCTTTATGGTAGCGATGGCATATTATACTACCGCATTTTCCGAGCGGCCACAAGAGATGCCGGTTAACACCAACATCGCATCTACCTTAGGTTTAAATCTCACCCCCGAAGGCATAATTTTAATCGGCATCACCCTCTTCCTCGCCATCCTTGCCGCGCTGGCACTTGCCACACTCTTGGCGGTCTTCTCAGAGGATGCCAAGAGCGCCCAGGCGGCAATCGCCCCCTTAATGATTTTGTGCCTGGTCCCCTACTTCTTTACCATGTTCTTTGACATTCAGACCTTGTCACTACCTTTGAAAATATTTCTGCTGGCGATTCCTTTCTCCTATCCCTTCCTTGTGCCGCAGGCTTTAATTTTCAGCAACTATTCCCTGATTTTTGCCGGGCTCGTTTACATCACTCTGTTTGCCGCGGTGACCGTTTTTGTTGCCGCCCGTCTGTTTAACAGCGACCTGACGCTAACTGCCAAACTCCGCTTCCGACGCCAAAAGTAGAAAACCTACCTAATTTAAATCGCTATCGGGGTTTTCTCAAAACGATTATCTTTTCAAGCCGCCTGGTGCCGCTGTTAGTTTCAATCAGATAAACGCCACTGCCCAGCCCAGCAGCGCTTTTACCAGTTAGCTGTCCGAGAGGATTGTAAATCTTAGCGCCCTCTGCAAACTCCGGGAATGACCTCAGGATAACGAGAGTGCGGTCACTCCTGTCAGTTATATCTTCGGAAATGCCAATCCCCTCTATCCAGCCGTAAAGATAATAGACATCAAGGTTGCCTGAAGATTCATCCTGATAAACAATATGCAGACCATAACCGGAGTCGCAGACGATTGCCGGCCGGTCAACATTACTGGTGTCAATTTCTGTTAACTGTTCAGGCAGACTCCAGTTACCATATTTATCCCTGAAAGTGTAGCACAATTGATATCTGTCAGGTGAGGCTTGGGTCCTGCCGCGCCAGACAATGTGGCATTCATTCTCCTCACGACAATCTGCTGATGGTGTTCCCTGCTGATAGTTTACACCGCGGCTGACCGTAAAGATTTGACTCCAGCCTTCAGGGGTACGTAAGCGATGGTAAACCTGCTGATAAAATTGACCGGAAACATTCCCCAGCCAGACGATATGCCAGTTGCTGTTTATGCTGGCAGCAACGCAGGGAGAATACTGAGCCAAATCGCTGGGAAATTCAGAGACCAGTTCCACATTCTGCCAGATATTATTAATCCTGCGCCGACAGAAAACCTGATTGCGCTGATTGCCGAAATCCTGACCCAACCAAACAACGCACAAGTTATTATTATTGTCAGCTGCGATCGAGACGGCCTCATGCGGGCAGATGGCAGTATTCACCTGTTCATACGGCAGCCAGCCTGAACCGGGGCGCCACTCCCTGTGAAAAACCTGATAATTCCCGCCGGTATCGGGATTGCCAAACCACACGATATGAACCGCATCACCACCGCGCTGGGTTGCAACCACCGGATTCTTGCGCAGATAGGGCAGAATCGCGGACACCAGGAGAGTATCGTCTAGCCATCTTCCCTGACCATTCTCATATTTTTTGTACCATATTCCCGCATACTGACCGTCTTCAATATGCCAAAAGAGATGGACATTACCGCTCTGATCGCAGTCAGCAGAAGGCGGATTAGTCTGTGCGGGCACACGGGTCAACTGCGATTCGGGCAGCCACATCTGGCGCACCCGGTCAAACTTACGCATCCAGATTTGATACGGTGTTGAGCGCCGGTCCTGCCAGAACACCCAGACATTTCCCTCTGGTCCAACCGCTATGCTTTTCTGATAACTTAAACCCAAAACCTGGGCGCGGTTATTATCGGTCAACCTGATAATACTGTCCCATTCAGCCGCAGTGCCGAGTAACACAATAACAGACAGCAACAGGTTTATTCTCATTTTTGCCATCAATAATAGATTGACCCATTTCCAGTCTCTGTCAAGTAATATCTTTATTCTTGGTGCCGAGTCAGGGGTTTTCCTTGACTGTAAGCTAACAGTAACTAAAATTTATCTTATGGAGTACCGCTTGTTGCTTTTTGCCGCCATCGCTTTGGTGCTGATAACGATTTCTTGTTCGGATGCACCGCAGATTGTCCGTGAGGCAAACCGTGTGGTTCTGGTTGAACTCTTTTCAACACCACTGGATGAATGAGACTACTGTGCGTCCGCGGCGCGGGCGCTTGACAGTCTGGAATACCTCTATGGCGATTCTATGGCTTTTGTGATTTATTACTCGGCCGAAACCCATCCGCAACTTTCTTCGCCGGCAGGCAACGCCAGGAATGAATGGTATGGTGTCGGACTGGAGGCGCCCTTAGCTTTCTTTAACGGCTCATTGCGTTCACCCCAAGTTACGATTCCAGACTCATTCTATCCGGTATATCGGGATATGATTGACGCCGCACGCTCGCGCAAGACATTCCTTGAGATGGAACTGGATAGCATTCACACCAGCATCGACTCTGCGACGCTGCGGCTCCGGGTCAGAATTATACCGACCGATTCAGTGATTGACACCATGACAAGCCTGAGGCTGGTGGCAATTGTCTATGAGGACAGCGTCCCATATTATTCGTTACTCATCGGCGACACAACCTATGCACCAATGACGGTCCGTCAGGTGATTGGCGACAGTTTCGGGATTCCAATAAACCTGAAGTTCGGAGAGGATTTTGATACACTGCTGGTAACTAATGTCCGCGATTATCAGAAGACACACGTTGGAGTGGCGGTTTCGGTTCAGGACCTCAGCACAAAGGCGGTGCTTCAATCTGTGACTAAGCGGAGAGTTGAAGGAGAGGAGACAAGATGATTAGGTTCAGTTGGAGGTTTTTGGTGGTTTTAGGTCTGCTTCTCGGTCTAAACGGCGGGAGTGAGGCGGAAAGTAAGGAGACCGAGTATGAAAAGGCGCCGGATTTCACCCTGACCGATCTCGAAGGAAATGAGGTAACCCTTTGGGAGCTTTTGAAGACAGGCCCAGTTTATATGGAATGCTGGGATTTACCCTGCGTGAACTGCATCGCAGAGCTGGACGCGCTGGTGCCAGTTTATGATTCACTAAAGGAGCGAGGGTTGAAAATTGTCGCGCTTTCGGTTGATAAGCCTTCAGATGAACCGAGGGTTAAAGCGTTTGTTGCTGCCAAGAAATGGCCCTATATCGTGCTACTTGATCAGGAACAGAAGGTAAAAAAGGCATACAATATCATCATTAAACCCACCGCCTATCTCATCAATATGGATGGCGAGATTGTCTATACCCATATCGGCTATAAGAAGGGCGATGAGAAAAGAATTGCCGAAGAGATGGGCAAATGGCTCCCCGAGGAGAAAAAAGAAGAGGAACCAACTGGTGAGGGGCCGCACGAACAGAAATGAATAGGTAGGCGGTCTGGTGACCTTTATCCTTCTCACCACCATCTTTGCTACCAATTTTACCATTCAGGGTAGCAACCGGGCAGAATTCTGGGCATACCAAGAGCAGTGGGCAACCCATCTTGAGGATAAGCTTGATTTGACAGCCCGTTATGGTGATTTTGATGCAGAATTAGGGATTCTTTTGTTTGAACCGTCAAAGCACAGCCCTGAGGTGCGTAGACCATTGCGGCTGTTTGATTATTCAATCGGCTATAACCTGAAGGAGCTGGAAATCAGGCTCGGAAGATTTTTTGCCACCTTTGGTCAGGGTCTCGCGCTCGCGACCTATTCTGATGACGACTTCCGGCATTACAAAAGCCTGCACGGTGTGAGAGGGATTCTGAGGCTGCCTTTGCGCAGCGAAATCACCCTTCTGGGCGGAAGGCTAAGGGATGTGTTTTTTCAGGAGAACAGTTATAAGTTAATGAATGAACTGGATAGCACTGACCAGATCTTAGGCGCTAATTTGAGTTCAAGACCAGTGAGGTTTTTAGGTTTTGGCTCAAGATATGTGCGGATTAATCGCGATGTCGACCCCAGCGCCAAGGCATTTACCGAACTTTTTGGTGGTGATGTCAGGCTTGATTTCGGTTTGGCGAGCATTGGGGGCGAGGTGTGCTGGCGGTTAGGAACAAGACCGGGGATTGGCGGCAGAGAAAATGGTTTTGGTTATGTAATAAATACGAGCGCCAGCCTTGCCGGAGTTTCTCTTGTCGGTCAGTTTGTTGATTACACCCGTCTGGGCTTTCCTGAGGGAATTTACCATTACAATGACCAACCCACACCGATTAAGTCCGGGGTGGCAGTTAATCGGGGGGTGGATGAAAGAGGATTTGGTTTAGAGGTCTCAGGGATGCCTTTAACCGGACTTTATTTAGGTGTGGACCTGGGCAGGCTTTTTGTCCACGATGACACGAGCACCGGCGTGCTGGAAGCAGAGGCAAAGGCGCGGTATTCGCCTAACACTAACTGGACTTTTGAAGGCAAGTTTAATCATATGCTGCAGAGAAATATTGAATTGGGAACAAAAGGGCGGATAACCGACCGCCCAGCTCTCCTGATTAACTATCTTTTTGGCGAGCATACCTTTGGGCTGGAGGCGGAGTTGGGTTGGGTTGATGAAAGACCGAGCGACACTGCCAAAGGCGCGCGCTGGTTATATCACGAGCCGGCTGTGAGCTTGAGTTATGGATATGGCGAGAAGTGGCTTTTTACTATTGGCTGGCAGGGCGTGGACAAGGATTCGCTGAAACGGTATGATAATCAAAAGTCATGGCCTGTCTTTGAGACGGTTTACAACATCAATGAGCGCAATGTGCTCAGGATAAGGATTGGCGCAGAAAAAGGAGGCTATACCTGTTCCGGTGGAGTCTGCCGGTATGAGGCGCCTTTCCGCGGGGTGAAGGTGCAGTTAATCAGCAGGATATAAAATATGAAAAATTCTAATGGGCAGGAGAGGGATTTCTCAACAAGCTCGAAATGACCGAATTGGTTTTTAGTTCGTGGCTTATGGTTTGTTTAGGGTTTAGTGCTTTGAGATTGAGATTTACTTTATGAAGCGCCGGCTTATCCTCATTACTTTTGCTGTTCTTGGTGCGGCAGCGATTGTTCTCGGCATCAAACTGGGGATGCTGACAGTTATTCACGGTTTTGCCTCCCAGATATGACTTTCCTGTATGGGTCTCGTGTAGACCCTTAAAATATGCCTAAAAGAAGAATTGCACCCTATCGGCTCGGTCAGATTATCGCTACCGTTATCTTAAACGGCTACATCCTCGCCTATATTCAGAATAAAATCATATATTCGGGCTTTCTCAAATCCATCCCTGAGCCGGTTCTTAACTGCTACGGCGGACCACTTTCCGTTTTTGCCTGCCCGCTCGGTTCCCTCCAGCAGATTATTGGGCTGAAAGGCACAGCCTGGTGGCAGAATGTCCCCTGGGTAATAATTGGGTTTTTTGTCCTTATCGGCGCATTTGTTGGCAGAACTGCCTGCGCCTGGATTTGCCCTTTCGGGTTGTGGCAGGATTTGCTCTACAAAATTAAATTGGAACCGCGGGCAAGGGCAAAACGCTGGATTTCGTTTGTGGTTGTCGGCGCTGTGGGTTTGGTTGCGGTTGTCCTGCTTGCTATTTTTGTCCAAGTTGCCATCTGGAAAGCGCTCATTTTTGCCTGGCTGCCTTTTATGCTGGTTTTACTTTACAGCGTTATTAAAGGAAAGTTAAGATTACCGGAAAGATGGTGGCTTGGTGGAATGCTTGTGGGCATCGGGCTTGGAATTCTAATTGCCTTTAAGTATGAGATTAACTTGGGGTTAGCCACTGGGATAATAGGTATGACCCTTTTCAGTCTTGTGGGTGGTGTGCCGGTGATATTAATTGCGGCGCCACTCGGGTTTGCGCTGAGCCTTTTCGGCAAGCCGTTTCAGGTCGGTCCATTCGCCGGCGCCGAACTTGGACTGGCGTTTACGCTCATGACAGCACTTTTGGTCTTATTGCTGGACAAGGTGCTGAAGGTATTCTTGCCCGCAACTAAGTTGAAATTTGCCTTTCTAATACTTGTTGCCGTGGCTCTGCCTTATCTTACTGCTGAACCGTGGTTCTGCAAACTTTGCCCCCAGGGAACACTTGAGGCAGGAATCCCTTTGGTTCTCTGGGACCCGGTTCAGGGCTTGCGCGCACTTGTGGGCTGGCTTTTTTATCTCAAGGTCGGAATTCTCCTTTTTGTCATCTGGGCTGCGATTACCATTAAACGCCCGTTCTGTCGCCTTATCTGCCCGATTGGCGCAATTTACCTTTTATTCAACAAAATCAGCCTTATGCACCTGGAACTCAACACTGAAACCTGCAACCGCTGCGGTGTCTGCCGCCAGGTCTGCCCAACCGACATCGAACCTTTTGAGGACCCGAATCAGGCTGAATGCATCCGCTGTTTTGAATGTGTCTGGAACTGCCCGCGCCGCGCCTTGAAGATTACCACATAAAAGGTGCGTAAACCCGCTTGGCTCAAGACCAGGTTGCCTGCTGGCGAAGAGTTCAACAGGGTCAACGCCATCCTTTCTCAGCACCATCTCAATACGGTCTGCAGTTCTGCCCGCTGCCCAAACCTTAGTGAATGCTGGAACTCAGGCACAGCCACGATAATGCTCTTGGGCACTGTCTGCACAAGAAACTGCCGGTTCTGTTCGGTTAAAACCGGCAACCCCCAAGGCAAAATTGACCCTGACGAGCCGGAATCAGTAGCAAAGGCGGTCAAAGAACTGGGTTTAAAATATGTGGTTTTAACATCGGTTGACCGCGATGACCTTTCTGACCTCGGTGCAGGAATCTTTGCGCAAACAGTAAAAATGCTCAAATCAAAAACCCCTGAACTCAAAGTTGAGGTTCTTGTCCCTGATTTCGGTGCAAATGAAAATCTCCTGCGGCTCGTGGTTGATTCCGGACCAGATGTTTTTGCGCACAACCTCGAGACGGTTGAAAGGCTTTCACCCCTGGTTCGGGACCCAAGGGCATCTTACCGGCAATCGCTTGCGGTGCTGAAAAAGGTCAAAAAGATGGCACCGACACTATTGACCAAGAGCGGCTTGATGCTCGGACTCGGCGAAACAATGTTAGAGGTCTTGCACACATTTGCGGATTTGCGCAGCGTTGGTTGTGATATTGTCACGGTCGGTCAATACCTTCAGCCCAGTCGGCGATGTCTGCCCGTTGCCCGTTACTGGACATTAGAGGAGTTCAAGGAAATTGAACAGGAAGGCAGCAGGATGGGCTTTAAATACATCTTTGCCGCACCCTTGGTTCGCAGTTCCTATCAGGCAGAAAAAATCTTTGCTGATGAACGGGCTTAACCCGAACGAAATCAACCGCGGTCTGAAAATCTCCATCATTGAAGGCACATTTGCCACTCTTTATACCACCCTGGCGGGCGGGATGTTTCTTGCCGGTCTCGCGCTCTTTCTTGGTGCGAACTCCTTCCAGATTGCGCTGCTCACTGCAATCCCAGCCCTAGTCAGCGGATTCAGTTTTCTTGCCGGCTATCTGGTGCGCCGGGTTGGTGCGCGCAAAAGGGTTGTGCTCTGGACCGCAGGGCTGGGCAGGACCGTCTATCTGTTGTTTGTCCCATTTCTCCTCCTCGGCATCAGGTTTAAGATTGAACTCTTCCTGCTCGTGGTGATGCTTTCAAGCGTGCTGATGGCAATCGCCGGCACGGTCTGGACATTCTGGATAAGCGATTTGGTACCCGAAGAAAGAAGGGGCAGGTTTTTCGGGATGCGCAATGCGATTCTCAATGTCAGCGGTGTCTTTGTCGCCTATGCTGCCGGCAGGGGAATGGACTGGCTGAAGGCAGGGAATCAGGAGATTTCCGGCTATGCGCTTGCCTTTACCCTTGCGGTCAGTTTCGGTTTGGTCTCAACCCTTCTTTTAACCCGCCAGCCTGAACCACCCCTGACACCAAGACCAGAGCCAAGCTTGAAGGAAATTTTCCTCGGACCGCTCCACGAACCCCAGTTTCGCCGCCTAACAATCTTCCTTGCGGTCTGGTTTCTCACGGGCACTTTGGCATCACCATTCTATCTTGTCCATCTCATCAAGAATCTGCATTTCAGTTTTGCCGCAATCGCCATCTACTCAATGATTGGTGGTGTCATCGGCGTCCTCTTTCAACTCTTCTGGGGCAGGGTGATTGACCGGTTCGGCTCAAGACCGGTTACAGTCTTCAACTTTGCCCTTGTCGGTCTGATGCCCTTTCTCTGGCTCTTTGCCACACCCCATTTCCGCCTGCCCATCTGGATTGATGCAATCCTCAACGGCACTGTCTGGACCGGCGCCAGCCTTGGGCTCTGGAATCTGCTATTGGATTTGGCAGACAACCCGGCGCGCAAGGAAAGTTACTTTGCCATTTACTCGGTTGTTACCGGACTCGGTGCATTCATCGCCGCAATCCTTGCCGGTACGGTTGCCCAGCTCCTTTCCCGTTTTCACTTAACCATCCTTGGTCTTGACTTCTACAACTACGATGTAATGTTTCTCTTTGCCGGACTTGCCCGCTTTGCCTGCCTGCCTCTGCTTTTAAAGGTGCAGGAACCGGGCAGCAAACCGCTCCGCTACACCATCAGGGTTTTAGGCAACTTCGCACTCTGGCGTCTCAATGCGGGCAAGGATGTCATCATTGAGGCGCTGGGAATAAAATCAAGGGATTGACATAACAACAATGCTAATTAAACTTACTCCCAAAAGGAGTACCTTATGAAGAAACTGACAGCCTTAGCGCTCCTGCCTACGTAGGTAAGTTCCAAGTTCCAGGTTTCCAGTTCCCAAACTACGAACCAAGAACCCAGAACTACGAACCGCCTTTACCTCTACCCACTTTCCGTCATTGCGAGCCCCCACGCCTGTGTCATTGCGAGGAGCTCCCACGCCTGTGTCATTGCGTTCTGCCAAAGGCAGGTGGCAATCTCCTTCTGGACACAGGCTCGGGGCAGGCTCCGCGAAGCAATCTCAAGCATCAGATTGCCACGGGCTTGTGGCTTTCGCCACCTGCCCGGGCAGAGCGCCCTCGCAACTACCGCCTTTACCTCTACCTCTACCTTTTTTGTACCGTCGTGGCCCCAGAAAACAGGATATGCAGTTTCAGCTCTACTGATGGTAAAGGCATCGTGGATGTCTCGGCGCTGAGGTCCAATTTCGCCAAGTGAATTAAGTGGCACGAGGCCTATTTTCCGCCAGAGACTAATAGCGACTGCAGGTCTATTTTCAGATTCATTAGAAACTCCCTTCTTGCGTGCAATCAACAGAATTTTGTTTCCCGCGCCATCAATCGCCCTTCCGGCATTGAAACAACACCGCGCCTTTGAAGTAATTAGGCAAGGATTACATTAAAGACCGCCTGACAGTAACTACTCGACATATTCGTGGTTAAATTGTGCTTTGCTGTTATTCTTGTCTGTTATTTCCCGCATCAGGCAGGGGATAATTGGCAAGAATGTGGGAAAGTCAAGGAATTTGAAGTTTCTTGGGCATGCTGTTTTGCTTTAATTTTGATAGCACCTAACGCTATTCCCCTAAAAATGCAGTTGGTTATTTCAGGGTATAATTTTATAAATGCTTGATTTTTAAGGCGATGGGAAATGAGGGCTCGTCCCCTCCACCACCCCCGTTATAAGAGTGGTTATTTTACCGATTTTGGGCTTGAATCTTTAATCTTAATTTGGGTCTCTGCTGGAAATTCTGTTAAGGGCGGTCTTGGGCTCAAGCCCGGGGTTTGGCAGAAGCGAAGATTTCTCAACAGGCGCAAAAACGCAGGCAGGCAAAAGGTTAGACTTGAGCCCTGATTTTTAATAAGGTTTTAATCTCAGAACCAGGCTAAAAATCGACTTGAAGCCAATTGCCGGATTGAGACCTTCAGTGATAGAACAGCCTGATTTTGGTAAAGACCATCACCATTCCGTATTCATCAGCCGCACGGATGATGCCCTCATCCCGGGTTGAGCCCCCGGGCTGGATGATGTATTTGACATTGCCCCTTGCCGCCCGGTCAATATTGTCCCGAAAAGGGATGAACCCGTCAGATGCCAGACAGATGCCGTCAAACCTTGAAAGCCACTCCATCTTCTCCTCAGCCGTGATGGGCTCAGGCGGTTCGGCAAAGTGCCTTTCCCAGCTCCGTTTTTCCTCAAAAGATGCGTTCTCCTCCAGATAGACATCAATTGCGGTCGCCTTCTCCCCTTTGCTTGTCCCCTTCCTGAATTTGATGTTTAAAACCTTGGGATGGAGCCTTAAAAACCACTTGTCCGCCTTGGCACAGGCAATCCGGGTGCAGTGAATCCTTGACTGCTGACCCGCGCCCACACCGATAACCTGACCGTCATAGGCAACTGAGACCGAGTTTGATTGGGTGTATTTCAGGGTGAGATACGCGCTGAGCAAATCCAGCCTGACATTTTCCGGAATCGCCTTTTTCACAGTTACCACATCAGAAAGCAGGTTCTCATCAATCCGGACATTGTTGCGCTCCTGCTCAAGGAAGATACCAAAAAGTTGTCTGGCCTCTATTGTTGGCGGCTGCCACTCGGGGTCAATCTCAAGAATCGGGTATTTCCCATCCTTTTTTTGTTTCAGAATCTCAAGCGCCTCCGGCTCATAACCCGGGGCAATGCAGCCGTCAGAAATCTCCTTTGACAGAAAAAGCGCGGTCGGCACATCAACCACACTAGAAAAACCAGCCCAATCCCCAAAGGTCGCCATCCTATCCGCACCACGCGCGCGCGCATATGCGCAGGCAAGCGGAGAAAGTTCCTGCTCGGGCACAAAAAGTGAGCGCCTGAGTTCATCTGAAAGCGGCCTTGCGATTGCCGCACCTGCCGGGCTGGTATGCTTGAAACTTGCCGCCGCGGGCAGACCGCTGAGCTCCCTTAACTCCTTTACCAGTTGATAGGAGTTCAAGGCATCAATGATATTGATGTAACTGGGTGCACCGTTGAGCACCTTTAAGGGCAGTTTGCCACTAGGCACATAGATACGGGCAGACCGCTGATGCGGATTGGTGCCGTAGCGCAGTTTTATCTCATCCAACAGGTAAAATTATTAAAAATATTTAGCCTTGTCAAACAAGTTAACCCCTGCCAATCTTGCCCAGAACCGCAACCCGCTCATAATTTAATTTGACCTTTGCTAAATTTTTGTTATCCTGTAACTGATCTGTGGTTGAAATGACAGTGGAAATTGTTTTATGAACAGTTACGAAGAGAATAGCGTCGAGACCTTGCAGGAAGCAATCACCGGTATTGACCTGCTTCTTGAGCAAAGCCGGCAGCGGTTTCCGCAAGACCTGCCGCCTTACCATCCGCAACGGCTCAAAGCCTGGCTCACTGGCATAAGGGCTCTGCCTTTCCACCATTCCGGCATTGGTTCAACCCAGTCCGACAACCCGCTTGCCCGGACATTGGAGATCAATCGTGCCCATGCCGAGGCGCTCCTTGTTCACGAACAGCTGCACAACCTAAACCTCGAGGTTAATCGCCGTGATGAACTCATCCAGCGCGCGCTCGGCATCCTGCCCGCTTCTGAAACCACCCGCCTTCTTGAAATCCACTCCTGCCCCGCGCTCATGCCCCGCAACATCGCCGATTCCACCCAAAAACTCCTCAAAGCACTTGAACTTGCCACCAGCCTGATTGGTGAGGCATCTGCCCTTGCCTACATAATGTTCATCATCGCCGGACTGCGTGCCCGCACCGAATTTGAGCAATACGGGCAAAAACTCGACACCCTCTTCGAAAAGATAATTACCGCGCCCCCAGTAAAACAGGCGCTGGAACTGACCGGCTTAAGCAGCAGAGGCGCCGGGTTTGAACCCCAGTTTCGCCTCCTCCTCGCGGTGCGGGAACGGGTCTGGGAACTGAAACCCGAGCGGGTCGCACCCACCGGCTTTCTTCTGACCAAAGTCATTGATGCCTATCTCTCTGACCGCCCGACCGCTGGCAATGCCCTCGGACTGACCATTCTTGATGGCATCATCATATCCAAATTCGGGTTTCAAGTCTGCTACATCTATGAATCCGGTGCCATCTGCATTGAAACGGTGATGGATTACCGCAGCGTTTACTGGAACCCAATCAAACACGAACCCCTCTCCTTTACCCCGATGATTACTGGCAAAAGGCTCAGCATCCCGGAACTGATGGGCCTGTCCTTTGCCAGCCTTGCCCACACCTACTTCAGCTCAACCCACCGGGACAAGGTGATTGAAAACTACCGCCATGCCCTTGAACTTATCCCGGATGCAATCGAGACCTACGCCGAACTCGCACTCTGCTATCTGCGCAACAACCTGCCCGAAAAGGCGATCGCCGTCCTTGAAAAAGGACTTAAAATCGCCCCCAATTCCGACACCCTCCACCATGTTCTGGGCAATGCCTATGCCCTTGCCAACGACTGGCACCGGGCGATAGGCGCCTATCGCAAGGCATTAGAAACCAGCCCGAAATTTCCCGAAGCCTGGTACAATATGGGACTGGCATATGAGAAAATGGGCACAACCAACCAAGCCATTGCCGCCCTTCATATGGCAATAGAACTCAAACCCGACTACACCGCTGCCTACCTTGCCCTTGGCAACCTCCACCTCGAACAGCATCACCTCAATGAGGCGATTACCTGCTATCAGGACGCACTGGAACTCGACCCGAAACTGGTCCCCGCCTATTACAACCTGGGACGCGCCTATTATGAACTCAACGACATAGAAAGCGCCATCCACGCCTATCAAAAGGCGATTGAACTTAACCCCAAGCATGCCGGTGCCTGGTACAACCTGGGCATCGCCTATCGTGACAAGGGGTTGAAGGAAAAGGCGGTTGAGGCGCTGGAGCAGGCAATCAGGTTAAACCCAACCCTCATACGCTGACATGGATGTCATAAGGCAGAAAGGAGGATTTAATTATGCCTGAACGCTTGCGTTTTGAGAACCTACGTTCCCTGGAGATTTCCTTTAATCAACTGAGCCCAAAATTTGGTTGCGGGCTGATGCTAAGTAGTCTCCCCCTGTTCAATTCCTGTGACCCGCTTGTTACTGTTATGGCCAACTATGGGTTTGAAAAAATCTATGCAGACAAACCCGCCCAGAAAATCCTCTCAAACTCCGGGCTGCTCAAAACCTTCTATGAAAACGCCTTCAAAAACAAAACCCCGCTCCAGCAGAACTTTCGCAGCACCTTCGGCAATCAGGAAATCTACCTTGTTTTTGACACTGAACTCAAGAGCGCCTGGTTTATATCCGAACCGCATAACAAGATTGCACTCACAAACTACTTTCGGGATGCGCTTTCCCTGCGCCTGAAAAGTGAAGGCATTCTCTTGGTCGGTTCCACCAACAAACTAACGCCGGTAGGCTGGCAGAACCTTTACGACCTGCTCCAGGAAAAATTTATGAGCCGCCTTGGCAGGATTGAAAGAATTGAAATCATGAGCCTTATGTCTGAGGTGCGCTGGCGCCCTCCTACACTCGGACTCGGGGTAACGATGCTCAATATGAAGGAGTTCAAGGAAATATTGGCGCTGATCGATGCCGCGGTAAAGGGTCGCCCCAGCGCTGGAACTCACCCTTGACATTCTGCCTCGTTACCTCAGAAAACTAATAACTATGAACTATTCCAAAGACCACGAGGCAGTTATTGAGCGCCTGAACCGCGCCGTGGAAATAATCGAGCACTCCCCTGAGGTTGTTCCTTTAATCCCTGAGGTCAGGACCAATATTGCCTTCGCCCTACCTGATGCCAAAACCCCTAATGATGTTGCTGCGGTTGACGGCAGAATTACCGTGGTTAACAATCTTCCTAAAGCCGCGGGTCCGGTGCGGTTCGGCGCCTCTGACCACCTTGCCCGGCTCATCATTGAACTGCGCAAATATGACCGGCAAATCCGCTCCGCCCTGAACTTCCGCTATAACGAGAAGATTCACCAGTTTGTTGCCGAATGGGCACGGCAAAGAGGGAAAAAAATCGGTATTATTGACCGAACAAAAGAACCAAGCGAGATTATCGGCAAAGATAGGATGTCTGCTCCCTGGAAGGTGCAAGCAATTTTATCATCAACTAACGGAGTTGTACCTGAAATCGTTTATGAAACAAAAGGCTGGGGAAAGGAACCGATGTTTCTTTTTACCGGCAGAGACCCTGTTGCCCTTGCCGAACAACTGATGAAGATTGCCCGTGATTTTGTTCAAACTGCCCAGAGCAGCATCTAAAATGATTTCCCTTCCCCGGCTTCGCCTTTTTGGTTTTGCATTGGCTGCTGCGTTTGCTTTTGCCCTGACCCCTGCCTATGCTGAGGTCACAATTATGCCGGTCGCTGAAATCAAGCCCGGAATGAAAGGCAGCGGCTACTCAGTGTTTTCAGGCACAAAACCGGAAAAGTTTCAGTTTGAGATAATTGATGTGATGCACCAAACCTCACCCCGCGGTGACCTCATCCTTGCCCGGCTCTCCGGCGCCGGTCTCGATAACACCGGCGTCATCGCCGGTATGTCCGGCAGCCCGGTTTACATTGATGGCAAACTGATTGGTGCGGTTGCGTATGCCTGGTCATTTGCCAAAGAGCCGATTGCCGGGATTACCCCGGCACAAGAAATGCTCAAAATCTGGGAGTTGCCCGACTCTGGCAAAACCAAAGCCCAGAATCGAACATCACCATTAGAACGTTCAAACCTTAATTTACCACCGGTTCCTCTCGCCATCTCCGGCTTTAACAAACGCCTTAAAGAGATTATCACCCCCAGCCTTACCCGGCTTGGCTTCCAGCCGGTTGCAGCCGGGGTTGTCGGTGACGAAATTGATACCGCCGACCTTGTCCCTGGTGGCGCAGTCGGGGTTGCGCTTCTTGACGGTGATGTCCGGGCTGCGGCGGTTGGCACCATCACTTATCGAGAAGGCAATAAAATCCTCGCCTTCGGTCACCCGCTCTTCCTTGCGGGCGCAGTCCAATTACCGATGACCGGCGGTAGGGTTCACACCGTGCTGCCTTCACTTGAACTCTCCTATAAGATTTTTTCCCCGACCAGACCAATCGGCATTATCAATCAGGACCGCGCCACCGGCATCAGTGGTATCATTGGACCCGAGGCACCATTGATTCCAGTCAATGTCCATCTTCACTCAAGTGTTAATAATGACACCTATCGCTTCCGGGTTGTTGATCAAGAACAACTCACTCCGAATTTTTTGCCCATCGGTCTGATAAATATCATTCTTGAAAGTGAAGGGTTGATGGAGGAATATACCATCGAATCAAGGATGAGACTCTGGTTAAAACCACAAGAGGCTCCTGTCGAAATCAGACATATCTTTACCGGTGCTGACCCGCTTTCAGCAATGTTTAACAAAATCAATACCGAACTGACCCTGCTTTTTGACAATCCACTTGAGCAATTGGCAATCAATCGGGTTGAAACTGACTTTCATTTCACACCCGGCAGAAAAAACGCCCAGCTGGTTTCTGCCCGTCCTGACCGCACCAGGCTCAAACCCGGTGAAACCCTTTCGGTATGGCTGCGCCTGCGTGACTATCGGGGTGATGAAAGCGAAAAGGAAATTGCCATTCCGATTCCTGCCACCACCCCGACCGGCACAATTCTCATCACTATCACCAGTCGGGATGAGTTTTTCACTGCAGAAATTGCACGTGCAGGCAAAACCCTTGAGCCTACATCCCTGAAAAAACTCCTGCAACTGCTTTCAGAAACCGGCAGTGAAGATGAGCTGATTGTTGCCGGCTTTCTCCGCACCGCGGGTCTGACTGTCGGTGACAAAGAACTTCCCCAGCCGCCACCATCTCTGCGGCAGGTGCTTGGTGCCAGCAAATCAACTGGCGAAATTCAGCCCTTAGTTTCAAGCCTTTTATTTAAACAGGTGGTGAAATTGGACCGGGTCCTCATCGGCTCGGCAAACTTTGAACTGGAGGTAAAATGAAATTCCGATTCGTCATTCGCCATTCGTCATTGGTCATTTTGCTCCTTGCCCAGCTCCCGTTTAACCCTGCCCCTGCCGGAGTATTCACCTTTGTCCCGAACGAACAGTTGTTTTCTAATCTTGACCAGATTGAGTTAAAAAACATCCATCTACCTGTTCAGGGCAGTATCCGACTCTCGCCGGAATTCGCTGCGGTCTGTTCGCTTGCTGATGTGACAATCTGGTCAATTGGAGCCGACCGCTCTGGCAACATCTATCTCGGCACCGGCAACCAGAGCGGGTTCTACCGGCTTGGCACCCGTGTCCGTCAGGCACAACCATTATTCAGTGAAGATGCCGGCGAAATCCTAACGGTGACAACAACCCCTGACAATACCATTTATTTCGGCACCAGCCCACAAGGAATCATCTATCGCCTCCTCCCCAGTGCAAAACCAGAATCGCTTTTTGCCACAAAAGAATCCTACATCCACGCCTTGGTTGCGTCTTCAGATAAATCCCTTCTCTGCGCCACCGGACCGAATGGCAAACTTTTCCGCATTACCCCTGACCGGGGTTCAGAGGTCCTCTTCACCGTCCCCTCTGCCCATATCACTACCCTCTACTGGCTTTCCCCCGACAGGGAGCTTTTGCTCGGCACATCACCCGCCGGCACAGTCTATCATTTAAAGTTTGTGAGCCTCGGGGCTCGCCCAGAGGTTACTGTTCTCTATGACACCCCGCTTGCTGAAGTCCGCGCCATTACCGCTGACAACCGCACGGTCTATGTTTGTGCCAATCCCGGCGGTGAATCCGCTTCCAACCCGGGTCCAAACCAGCCGGTCGTCTATGCACTTGACAATAACGGCATCGTCAAATGGCAGTGGGTCTGTCCAGAATCGGTCATCTTCAGCCTTGCCCGATTCAATAACCAACTGTGCGTTTTGACCGGCAACCGCGGAATTGTTTATACCCTTGACACTACCGGTCAGCCCGCCATCCTCTGCCGGCTTAATGAGCCTCAGGTGGTCTCCTGCCTCTCCCTTAACAACCGCCTCTATCTCGGCACCGCCAATCCGGCAAGGCTCTATTCAAGCAAACTTGGTTATGCCGACTCCGGCTTTGTTACCAGCCCGGTGTTTGATTGCGTCAACCCTGCCCGTTTCGGCAGAATCGACCTGCGCGCCCAGACCCCAGAGGGAACCGAAATCCAGATTGACACCCGCTCCGGCAACAATGAACTGCCCGATTCCCTCTGGACGACCTGGCAGGAAATAAAAGGCAAAACCCTCTCCCCGCCTGCCCGGTTTATCCAGCTGCGCTGCCGGCTCTATTCAAACTTCCCTAACAATAGCCCGGAACTGGAGCGGGTTGACATCTATTACAGCTCGGTAAACCGCCCGCCGGTTATCTCCAAACTCGAGATAAGCCAGCCTTCAGAACCTCTTGCCCGGCGCGGTTCCGCCCAGCCCAAAAGGCAGGTGACCTGGGATGCAGATGACCCTGATTCCGACTCGCTAATATTTGAACTTTATCTCCAACCCGAGCGCGAAACTTCCTGGATTGTGCTGCAGAAGAATCTTGCTGAACCCCGGTATGAGTTTGACACCCGCACCATCCCGGATGGCTGGTACCGCCTGCGCCTTGTTGCCCTTGATGCGCCTGACCATTCGGACAAAACCGCAAAGAGGAGCGAACGACTTTCTGCGCCCTTCTCTGTTGACAACACCCCGCCATTGCTTTCAGAAATCAGGGTCTTTGGCAACCGCGTGAGCTGGACCGTCAGAGACAACCTCTCACCCATTGTTTCCTGCCGCATCTCATTCAATGCCGGGGACTGGCAACCATTAGAACCCGAAGACGGCATCTTTGACTCCTCCGAGGAACACTTCTCAAGCGCATTTCAACCCATCAAGGGAATAAACACAATTGCGGTCTGGGCAACCGATGCCCAGGGCAACTCTGTAGCCTGTCGCCGGGTGGTGAGGGAGAGGTAAAAGAAGACCGAGGACCGGGGACCGGTCATCCGTCTTCCGTCTTCGGTCTATTATATCAGGCCTGCCTTTTTAAACGCCTTCTCCAAGCGCCGCATTTCAGAATGATGGGTCATATCCAGATATAAGGGCGTAACCGAAATATAGCCTGCATAAACCGCCTCAAAATCCGAGCCGCGCGTCGGTGCAAAACCCATCTCGCCGTCAATCGTATAACAGACACCGCCATCTGGCAGCCGTCCCTTAATCGCCATATCCTTATAGATTCTTTTGCCCAACCTCGTCACCCGCACACCCTTGATCTCCCCTGCGGGAATATTCACATTCAAGAGACACTTCTTGGGCAAAAGCCCGTTCAAAAGCAACGGCACCAGTGTGCGTAGCAAACCCGCCACACACGAAAAATTCCTTTTGTCCACAAGATAGGAAATCGCAATCGCCGGTATCCCCAAAAGCGCCGCTTCAATCGCCGCCGCCACCGTGCCCGAATACAGCACATCATCACCCAAATTGGCGCTGTCATTTATCCCGGATATCACCAAGTCAATCGAACGCCTGAATATCCCGTGATGCGAGATGAGCACACAGTCGGTTGGTGTGCCGAAAACCGCAAACCAGCCCGGCTTTCTCTTCTCAACCATAATCGGCTTGCGCAGGGAAAAGGAATGGCTTGCCGCAGATTGATTTTTTGCCGGCGCAACTACAAACCTCTTGCCCAGCCCCCTTGTCGCCGCAAACAGCTCCTTGAGACCCCTTGCCTCAATTCCATCATCATTCGTCAAAATAATCAAGGGCTTTTCCATCTTGCACCTGTCAGTAAAATCAATGCCCAATTTTACCTTTCAGCCCAGCCCGGTCAACAGTAGACCGTGGACCTGGAACCGGTCATCCGTCTTCCGTCGTCGGTCTATTATTCCGGTTGACTTGAACATTGCGTTTGTTAGAATGAAAAAATGGGTGGCGTAGCTCAGATGGCAGAGCAGTGGAATCATAATCCACGTGTCAGGGGTTCGATTCCCTTCGCCACCACAAAAAAACTTGAGCGTTAACCTGTTGATACTGTTAATTAACATTAATAAAACCTCGTGGCGGAGCCGAAAGGTTCCGCTATTGTTTTTATAAGGAGGCAAAATGGGCTTAGAAGAGTCCAAGTCAAAATATATCTGGATGAACGGGAGCTATGTCCCTTGGGAAGATGCCAAGATTCACATCTGCAGCCATGTGATTCACTATGGCACCGGCGTATTTGAGGGTTTGCGCTGTTACAAAACCCCCAAAGGACCGGCAATCTTTAGGCTATCTGACCATACCAACCGCCTGTTCAATTCGGCAAAGATCTACCGAATGGAAATCCCCTTCACCAAGGAGGAGATTAATCAGGCAACATTGGAACTTATCAAAAGGAATGAGCTTGATGAATGCTATATCCGTCCGATTGTCTATCGCGGTTATAAGGAATTGGGCGTGAACCCCTTCAGCTGTCCGGTTGATGTTGCCTTAATCACCTGGAAATGGGGCAAGTATTTAGGACCTGAGGCGCTGGACCAGGGGGTGGATGTGATGGTTTCATCCTGGAACCGGATGGCACCCAACACCTTTCCGGCGATGTCCAAGACCTGCGCCAACTATATGAACTCGCAGTTGATCAAGATGGAGGCTCTGACCTATGGTTTTGTGGAAGGCATTGCCCTTGATATTTTTGGCTTTGTGTCTGAGGGGTCAGGCGAAAATCTGTTTGTTGTCCGCAATGGCATCATCTTCACCCCGCCATTGCACGCCACGATTCTGCCCGGCATCACCCGTGATACCATCATCACCCTTGCCCGGGATTTGGGCTATGAGGTGAAGGAGACGATGATGCTGCGGGAGATGCTCTATCTTGCGGATGAACTTTTCTTCACCGGCAGCGCGGCTGAGGTTACGCCCATCCGCTCGGTTGACCACATTCTCATCGGCAATGGCAGGTGCGGACCCGTAACCAAGAAACTGCAGCAGGAGTTCTTTGCCATCATTGACCTGAAAAGGGAAGACAAATACGGCTGGCTGACATTTGTCAGATGACAATTGCGCTTGGTGCTGACCATCGCGGCTTTGCTTTGAAGGAGAAACTTGCCCTCTATCTTAAGCGGCTCGGGTTTAAGGTGGATGACAGAGGGACATTCACCCCGGAACGGGTTGACTATCCTGATTTCGCCCTGGCGGTGGCAGAGGCGGTCGCAAGAGGCCAGGCTCAACGGGGAATTCTGATTTGCGCTACCGGCATCGGGATGTCCATCGCCGCCAACAAGGTCAGGTCTGTTCGCGCTGCGCTGTGCTTGAATACCAGGATGGCGCGACTCGCCCGCGAGCATAATAACGCTAATGTGCTGTGCCTCGGTGCTGATTTTTTGACAGCCGCTCAGGCAAAGGGCGTCGTTCGGGTTTTCTTAGGGACCGATTTTGCTGGTGGTCGGCACAGCCGCCGGGTCAGAAAGATAGAAGACGGAAAGAAGAAGGGATTAGGGGATGAAGGGATGAAGACTTCATCACTCCATCACTTCATATCTCCGAGGATAGGGATGACCGAAGACCGGGGACCGGTCATCCGTCTTCCGTCTTCGGTCTATTATAGCAGGTGCCAAAGGCACTACTAACGCTGGAGCGCGATGATTGTCAATATCAGCGAGACGGTAGGAATGCCGACATCGGCGATGATATTAACATAGTCCTGCCACCATTTTATCCCGTATCTGGGCACAATCACAATATCACCCGGCTCAAGCACCGGGTTGTGTTTTCCCGGGAGCCTTTTGCCATTCCGGATGATACTCACCCCGCTGAGATTGCCATTTTCGGCCGGTCCACCCGCCTGGCCGATATAGTCACCTGCCCGCAGGTTGGGAGTGTAAAGCAGCGAACCGGGTTTATTGACTTCACCCTCCACATAAACAAAGGCATTTACCGGCGGCACCACAACGATATCGGCATTAACCAGTTCAATGTTCTGACTGGAATCCTGCTCAAAGACGACGCGATGGAGGTCAATCGGAATCCGCTGCCTTTTGCCGCCGCTGTTTAAAACCAGGCGCTCAACATAGCAGTTATGCAAGTCCGCCCAGGGTGTAATGCCACCTGCCTTGCGAATCACATCAAAGACGCGCTCACCCGGTTTCAACTCATAAACCCCTTCGCTCATCCGCTCCTTCTCGGTTGTCAATGCACTTGCCCTGATGCGATACTCGCCCCTACCAAAAACCGCGCCTCTTACCGTTACCAGCCCTTCAACCGGCGGAACATAGATAACATCACCCGACTCAATGAAGGGGTTGGCATTCAAATCACCCTCATTCTCAAACCGCTCAATATCCACATTGGCATGGGGCAACCCGCCCCGAATCAAAGAGATTTTAGTCTTGGACCCCAGGGGCGAAAGCCCGCCTGCCCGCGCCACTAACTGCGAAACCCGCTCAACCGGTGATGCGTTGTACGCACCCGGATTCTGCACCTCACCGGTGACAAACACAATCGCCGACCTCAAACCGATTAAGGTCAGTTTCACCTCGGCATCCTTGAAATACTTGTGCATCGCCCTGGTCAAGGTATCCTGCGCCTCACGCAATGTCAGCCCAGAAACCGTAACAGCATCCACCACATCCTGATAAAGGGTATGCTGACTCGTGACATCATAGGATGGCGTCATCGGACTCAAAGGCAGATTTATCGTCACCTTGCCCTCATAGGTAATCAGGCTCTGATAGGAAAATGTCAATTTACCGATTACCGTCACTAACAGTTTATCCCCGGGCATCAGGACATACTTCTCGGAAATTATCGGGCTTTCCACCCCAATCAGGCTGGGCACATTTGGAACCGAAGGCTGCAACAGACTCTGAATGTTAACCCCACCGAGACTCGGGAGTGTGGTGGCATCCTGAGCATAACCCGCACCCAGGAGCGCAAAGAGGACAAAATAGTTCATTAACCAAAAACTATTTTTTCGGGCGTTAACCTTAAATTTAGCCACGCTGGATTCTAAATTTAGAACCTGCCATTGTCAATAATTGGCACAATGCGCTCACCAACTTCAATCCGGCAATCGCCAGGAGTGCACCTGTCACTTTAAAAACCGGCAAGAGAATTAGCGCGGTTAAAATCCCGCCCAGCGCACCACCGGTGAAGTCAAGGATACTTAAGAGGCCTGCGGTTCTGCCACCTGAAACCGCACCTGATTGCTGCCTCTCAATACTTGCAATCCCGAACTGCCAGCCCAAACACATCCCGGCAACAAAGAGGAGAAGCAAAAACAACCCCTTACCTCCACCCCCACCCAGGAGCATCAAACCGCCCAGGACCGCAATCAAAACCAGCTCGGCACTAAAAAACATAACTCCGGCAACCCCTTCCATCTCAACCCATCTTGCCATTTTCCCTGCGAGCCAGGCACCCGGCGCCGTCCCGAACATAAAACCTGCCAGAAGCAGCGCCACGCCTGAATAGACCGAACCGAACCGCACCTGATACAAAAGAATGGCAAGAGTGGAAATCCCCGCACCCGCAAAACCTGATGTCAAAATTCCCAGACCACATGCAAAAAACCTGCCCTTGAACAGACTACCCACTACCCCAATAACAAAGAAAAGACCAAGCCCGACCAGGAGCCATACTTTAGCAACCCTGGGCAAACGGGCGTAAAGTCTTGCGAAAAATCCAGAGGTGCGTTTTCCCTCCCGCACCATATTAAAGAAAAGTTCGCTTGGCTTCAGGTCGCGGTTAATCTCACCGCTCACTA
>CAZNRV010000206.1:0-2106 GCA_964575495.1 uncultured bacterium | reverse complement strand
AGGAGTTCTGCCAGCGCGGTCTTACCAACCCCAATCGCTCCTTCTACGGCTAACAGCTGAGGACTGAGAACTGGTGGTTGACGCTCTACCGCCATTTTTTTACCCCGGTGAGGTTAACCCGTGATAGCATTTCCCTGACTGTTAGACCTGAAACCGGGTGTGAGAAATCTAATGTCAATTCTGAAAGTGGCACGAGGACAAACGCCCTTTCCTGTAGTCGGGGATGAGGCACAATCAGGTCAGGCAAATTAATAACCTCCTGACCGTAAAAAAGCATATCAATATCAATCACTCGCGGCTGTTTACTCTCTGCAGTTCTTTCTAAAATCTTATCCCTGCCGATCTTCTTTTCAATTGCCTCTATACACTTGTGAAGCTCCTGTGCAGGAATTTCGGTCCAGAGCCGGACAACCCCGTTAAGAAACAAAGGCGCCGCCTGTATATCGACCGGTTCGGTCTCATACCATTCCGAACGCTCCAAAGGTCCCAATTTTACCAGCTCTGCCAATGCTTTATATAGATTCTCTTCCCGGTCACCGAGATTGGCGCCTAATCCGAAATAAACCTCTATCACCAATAAAGAGTAAAAGAATATGGTGAACTGTCAAATAATGAACCAGAACCAATCAATCCAGTTTACGGACATTGACCGCCTTTACTCCCTGAGGTGCCTCTGCAATTTCAAACTCAACCCGGTCACCGGTCTGGAAAGACAGAAATTGCTCGGGATAGCTATCACCAGAGTGAACAAAGATATCCCTGCCATCATCATCACATTTAATAAACCCATACCCCTTCTTTTTATCGAACCACAAAACCTTGCCTTTAGGCATTTCTTTTCCTTTCGCTTATTCTCTACCAAATAATTCATATAAATTTATTATCAGAATCATTTTTGTCAAGCAATAAAGTCAACTCTCATTGACACCAGAATAACTTCATCTATAATTTTAAATATGATGCCACTTGTAACTGTCGGTGAGATGAAGGCCATCGACCGTCAGGCGATTGAGCTGTGGGGAATTCCAAGCGCTGTCCTTATGGAAAATGCCGGTCGCGAAGTGGTTAGGGTGCTCGAAAAGGAATTGAAAAACCTCTCTGGCAAAAATATCCTCGTTATCTGCGGCAAAGGCAATAACGGCGGCGATGGGTTTGTGATTGCCCGTCACCTTAACAACAAAGGTGCGCTTGTGCGTTGTGTCCTATTGGGCAAAACAACTGACCTTAAGGGTGATGCGTTCACCAACGCCCAGATTCTCCTTAACGCCGGTATTAGTATTGAGAAAGTTGAGTGCGTAGATGAACTCTCCAAAATTATTAAAAACCAGCCGGTTATCATTGATGCCATCTTTGGAACCGGGATTACCACCCCCCCAAAAGGTATTTTTGCCGAGGCAATCCGGCTGATAAACGAAAGCAACGCCTTTGTGGTCAGTGTTGACGCACCATCAGGCGTGGATTTAAACACCGGCAAAGTCTTCGAACCTGCGGTTCGCGCCCACCTCACTGTCACAATGGCTCTGCCCAAAATCGGGCTATTCCTTTATCCGTGCAAGAATTATACTGGCAAACTAATAATTGCTGATATCGGTATCCCAAAACAACTCATTCCCCAAAATGCTCCTGCTTATCTGATTGATAGTGATTTTGTCAGGACGCACCTGCCACCGCGCAAACCTGACGGTCACAAAGGAACATTTGGCACCTGCCTCTTAATCTGCGGTTCTAAGGGCTATAGTGGAGCTGCCTGTCTTGCATCAATGGCAGCGGTGCGTTCTGGCGCCGGTCTCGTGCATATAGCCTTTCCTGAAAGCCTGAGCCCGGTAATTGAAAGTCAGGTTCTTGAGCCGGTAAAACACCCATTGCCCGAAACTCCTGAAGGCACATTGAGCCGGCAGGCACTAAAAAACCTGCTTGAACTTGCGGCAAATGCCGACGCTATCGCTATTGGTCCAGGCATCTCCCGTCATCAAGAAACGCACGAACTGCTCTTTGAAGTCCTGCCTAAAATAGAAAAGCCCCTTATCCTTGACGCCGATGCACTTAATAATCTTACCGGTTCAATTGAAATACTGAAAAATATCAATGCCCCAGTAATCTTAACAC
>CAZNRV010000205.1:0-2374 GCA_964575495.1 uncultured bacterium | reverse complement strand
GTTCAGGTCAGGCTTATACTGCTCTTTATGAACAGTCTAACATCTCCGAACTCAGCCTTTCCTACCAGTTTACCGCTAATGGGACATATTATCTTGTCTTCTTAAACACAACCGGCTCAACCCGGACCTATTGGGCAAGGTTTGTCATCCAGTAGACTATGAATATCGTTATTTGCTTTTTTATAGCCTTTTTCCCCAGACCTGAATGTCCCCGAGTTACAACCGCAGATATCGAGCAGCTGTTTTCACTTGAACAAACCTTTATCACCACCATTCCAACCCAGCCATTTCTCCCTGAAAAAGCTGAACCGATTCCGAATAGACTGGTTATCGGTTTTGAATCCCAAGCATTAAACTCTATCGTCAACTTCGTCCAGTTATATAACGCTCAGGTCATTGCGATTGATACTGCCGGACAGTTACTTATTGCCCATTTTCCTGACTTCAACGACTTTAGCACTGTTAAGTTCAATATTTCATGCCTTGCTGGTGTCAGATTTGTTGAACCTGACTTTCCTGCCCGAACCCTTACCATTCCCAATGACTCAATGTTCCTCAGAAAGCAGTGGGACAAGTGGGTGATGTATGCCGACAAAGCCTGGGACATTACTACTGGTGGTAATATCAAGATTGCTGTTGTTGATAACGGTGTTGAATATTTTCACCCTGACCTTGCGGCGAACTTTCGCGCCGGCGAACTTGGCTACGACTTTATCGGTAATGACAACGACCCCAGACCTGATGACCCGGGCGCTGAAAATGCCTTTCATGGTACCCATGTTTCGGGCATAATCGCAGGTGTCAGCAACAATCTCATCGGCATTGCTGGTTGGGCGCAGATCCAGTTGCTTGCAGTCAGAGTGCTTAATGACTCGGGCAATGGCACTCTGACCGATGTTGCCAAAGGCATCCGCTGGGCTGCAGACCACGGTGCAAAGGTCATCAATATGAGCCTCGGTGGAGATGCAGCATCCACGCCTTTAATTGAAGCCTGCCAGTATGCTCTTCAAAAAGGTGCCCTGCTCATTGCCGCATCTGGTAACGACGGCAGGTCAGAAATTACCTATCCGGCAAGGATGAGCGAGTGCATTGCAGTTGGTGCCACTGATGAACTTTCCGGACTTGCTTATTTCTCCAATTACGGACCAGAACAGGAGGTTGTTGCACCGGGCACCGCAATTTATTCTACCTCAACCGGCAATGGGTATGTTGAGGCTGCGGGCACATCAATGGCCTGCCCGGAAGTAAGCGGCGTTACCGCACTGATTTTTGCCCTTAATCCTTCACTCACCGCCAATCAGGTGCGGGCAATCCTTGGTGCCAGTGCCATTGATATGGGCGCTACCGGCAGAGATGACTACTTCGGGTTTGGTCTTGTTAACGCTTATCGTGCACTTCAAATGGCACAGACTCTCCAGAGAGGAACAATTAAAACCGTAGACAGCCAGAAGCCAAGATTAACCACAATTATCACTGAGCGAACCCTTTTGCTGCCTGAATTAAATGGGATAGTTTCGCTTTACAACCCTGCAGGCAGGCTGCTGTTTAAAATACCCATCAATAACAGCGCGGTTACTCTGCCTGCAGCCGGCACCTATTTTCTGATTCTTGAACACCAAGATGGTTCATCTGGTCTGCTCAAGGTTCTTGTTCTGAATTAGTCGGGCTGATACTCTGCCCAGGTATTTTCATTCTCCCAGACCCTGACTCTTGTCACCGGGTAAAATTTTGCCATCTCCTCGTAAAAATGGCGGGCAAGGTTTTCTGCGGTTGGATTGAAATCATAAACTTCATTCAGCAGTTTGTGGTCCGGCAGGATGCCTTCCAGCATTGAGCCCAGTTCACCAAAATCAACCACCATTCCCGGCGAATTCAACTCTTTGCCACCGACCACAACTTCAACCAGGTAGTTGTGACCATGAACTTCTTCGCATTTTCCGCCGCTACCCTTTATTGCATGGGCAGCGCTGAAACCTTTACTTACCCTCACCAGATACATTTTTTACCTCCGTATTAATTCCTTTTCCTATCCGGCGCCTCCGCTCCAAGAGGGAAACAAATGCCTCAATTCTGGTAATAAAACCGGTCTCGCCTGTATGCTCGTCAATCGAGAGTGAAAGCAGCGGGATGTCGTAATCACTGCCTGCCTTGAAAAGAGCTGGTAAGACAACTGTACTTGGCATACAGGCAAATGGATGGATGTGAATCACACCATCGTAGCCTGCCTGCGCAGCCAAAATCAGATGTCCGACTGAATTGGCATCCTCACCACCAACACAATACCGCCAGTATTTTTTCGCCACCTTTTGCGCCCGTCTAATCTCCTTTTTTGCCAGCCTGAACCCGTGAAACCCAATCCAGCGCGGGCCGGTGA